>NZ_JBFUAZ010000500.1:0-3180 GCF_056406035.1 Polaromonas sp. P1_E1_2
GGATGTAGCGGAACACAGCGAACTTGCTGGCGCCGTCGATGCGCGCGGCCTGGTAGTAGGCGTCCGGAATCGAGCGCAAGCCCGCGTAGCCCAGCAGCGCCACCAGCGGCGTCCAGTGCCAGACATCCATCATGAGCACCGTCACCCAGGCGTGCGTGGCATTGCCGGTGTAGCTGTAGTCAAAGCCCATCTTTTGCAGCATCGCGCCCAAAAGGCCAATGTCAGCCCGGCCATAGATCTGCCAGATAGTGCCCACCACGTTCCACGGAATCAGCAGTGAGAGCGAAACGAGCACCAGCACCAACGAGGCCTTCCAGCCTTGCGCCGGCATGGACAGCGCGAGTGCGATGCCCAGCGGAATTTCGACCGCCAGCACGGCCAGCGAGAACGTCAGTTGCCGCCAGAGTGCCGCATGCAGTTCTTCGTCACGCATGACGGATACAAACCACTCAGTGCCGACAAACACGCGCCGCTCGGGCGAGATGATGTCCTGCACCGAATAGTTAACCACGGTCATCAGCGGCAGAATGGCGGAGAACGCCACGCAGATGATGACGGGCAGCACCAGCAGCCAGGCCTTTTGATTAACGGGCTTAGTCGTCGTGCTCATGCATCCACCAGTTCGTCATTGAGGTACAGGCAGGTGTGTGGCCCCATCACCTGCAGCCAGACCTCCTCGCCAACTTGCGGCGCGCGGGAAGCCGGGTTCAACCGGGCCTTGATCGTGTGTTCACCGATCCGCGCCGTCAGCATCCAGTGCGTGCCGATGTCCTGCACCAGCGTGACAGTGAACGGCAGCGCCGCCGGGTCACCCGGCGCCGTCTTCGCCACGTATTCAGGGCGCACACCCAGCTTGAGCTCGCCGTCGGGCATGGCACGTTCAGGCGGGAGCGCCAACGGCCGCTCCGCGACGCGTAGCGCGCCACCGACGACGGTGGCCGGCAAGAAGTTCATGCCGGGCGATCCGATGAAGTGGCCTACAAACGTATGGCGGGGGCGCCCAAACAGTGCATCGGCCGAGCCCGTCTGCACAGCGCGGCCGCGCGTCATCACCACCACCTCTTCGGCAAAGGTCAAAGCCTCCACCTGGTCGTGTGTCACATAAATCAGGGTGAGCTTCAATTCATGGTGAATCTGCTTGAGCTTGCGCCGCAGTTGCCATTTCAGGTGCGGGTCGATCACCGTGAGCGGCTCGTCAAACAGCACAGCAGACACATCGGGCCGCACAAGGCCGCGGCCCAGCGAAATTTTCTGCTTGGCATCTGCTGCAAGCCCAGCCGCGCGGTGGTTGAGCTGGCCGCTCATGTCCAGCATCTCGGCAATTTCACCAACGCGTTTTTTGATCTGGTCTTCCGGCACCTTGCGGTTGCGCAGCGGAAACGCCAGGTTTTCAGCCACAGTCATGGTGTCGTAGATCACCGGGAACTGGAACACCTGCGCAATATTGCGCTGCTGCGGCGAGGCGTGCGTCACATCTACGCCGTCAAACTTGACCGTGCCCTGCGACGGCACAAGCAAGCCCGACATGATGTTGAGCATGGTGGTCTTGCCGCAGCCTGAGGGACCAAGCAATGCATAGGCGCCGCCATCGCGAAAACTCATGGTGAGCGGGAGCAACGCGTAGTCGCTGTCCTCGCGCGGATTCGGCCGGTAAGCATGGGCCAGGTCGAGATCAATACGCGCCATAAGGCCTCCACAACACGGCAGCCGATGCAAAAAGGTGCTTCACGCAAGTCCCCCCCTGCGCTCTGGCGCCAGCAGCAAAGCGCCGGTTGCATCAAAGACATACACCTGGGCAGGGCTGAGAAACAGCGTGATGGGCGCACCCAACTCAAAGTAATGCACACCGGTCAGTTGCGCCACCAGTTCGCCCACCGCCGTGGCAACGTGGACAAAAGTGTCGGAACCCGAAATTTCAGCCAACTCGACCTTTCCCGGCAACGCCACATCACCCTCACGCTTTTGGACGCGCAGGGCGCTGCCGCGAACACCGGCCGTGAGGGTGGCCAGGTTTTGCGCCGGCGCATCGGGCAAGGCCAGCGCCAGGGTGGGCCCTGCCGCCAGCTGCAATCCCTGCGCTGCGGGCAGTGCCGCTATCAGATTCATGGGCGGATCGCTGAAGGCACGCGCAACGCGCAAGGATCGTGGCGAGTGGAAGACCTCGGCGGTCGGGCCGTACTGCAGCAGTTCACCACCGTCCATCACAGCGGTATAGCCCCCCAGCAGCAGAGCCTCGCCAGGCTCGGTGGTGGCATAGATCACGGTGGAATCGCCGGCTGCAAAAAGCTGGGTCAGCTCTTCGCGCAATTCCTCGCGCAGCTTGTAATCCAGATTGACCAGCGGTTCGTCCAGCAACATCAGGGGAGCCCCTTTGGCCAGTGCGCGTGCGAGGGCCACCCGCTGTTGCTGCCCACCCGACAGCTCGGCCGGGTAGCGGTCCAGGAACATCTCGATGTGCAGGCGTTCGGCCAGTTTGCGCACCGTCTGATCGATGTCTTTTTCCCCTCGCAGCTTCAGCGGCGAGGCGATGTTGTCCGCCACCCGCAGCGAGGGGTAGTTGATGAACTGCTGGTAGACCATGGCGACGTTCCGCTCGCGCACCGGCATGCCGGTCACATCGGCGTCGTTCACCATGACTTTCCCCTGCGTGGGGACATCCAGGCCCGCCATGATGCGCATCAGGCTGGTTTTTCCGGCCTGCGTTGCGCCCAGCAGCACCGTGACTTCGCCGCTGCGCGGCGCCAGGTTCATTTCATAAAGCCATTGTTCGGCGCCGACTTTTTTGCTGATGTGGTCCAGGGTCAGCTGCATCACGCGCCTCTTCTGAACAACCGGCCGTCCCAGGCGCGTTGCAGCGACCCAAAACGGCGGTGGGGCCTCTGTGCCAGGGCATTGGCAGGCAGACAAAAAGAAACAGTAGACAAGAGGAAGGCTCCCGGCGAAACTTTGAGGAAGTTCGGTTTTTTTCTATTTTTCTTCTTTTTTGATTGTTTTATCTACTTGTTTTCCCTTATCTGTTTCCTTTTGTTTCGATATAAAGTTTCCAGACCTCCACGATTCCTTCAAACTTGAACCCGCGTGAACTCCAACCCCAGGCAAATCAAGCTCCTTGACGTCGTGCGAACCCACGGATCGGCCTCCGTCGAGCAGCTTGCAGAAAAATTGGACGTGACCTTGCAG
>NZ_JBFUAZ010000501.1:0-3172 GCF_056406035.1 Polaromonas sp. P1_E1_2
ATGAAATAGTCCGCAGAGGCCAGAGATGCCGCCAATATCGACAGGTCGATTTCCGTCAAGCCTGCTACGTTGGTCCATTCTTTTGAAGTTCCACTCGTAAGAGTTTGAAGCGCCAAAGTGACCGTGGAGGAGAACCCCAAAGCAGCCTTGAGACCTGCAGGCGTAATAACCCGCGCGGCATCTGTGCCGGTTTGAGTTTCTGCTGTGGTGGCGAGCTCAACGAGGCCGCTGGCCGTAGTGGTTGCGGCATCTGTGGGTGCTGCGCTTATTGCGGTGCGAGCTTCTGCGGCACCTGCGGCTGTAAACAGCGCGTTCCCTACGGTGGTAGCTCCCAGCACCAGGCGAGCAGCCGCCGCATCAACTGCATTAAGGAAGGTTTGAGCATAGGCCGTTAGAGAAATCAGGCTGATGTCGGCCAGCAGCACGTTCTCCAGCGCGTTGGCCAGTGAATTCCAGCGGAGATATGTCAGCGGAACGGGCGCGGGCAGTTCCAGATCAACGCCCGATGAGTCGGGAGCTACACGGATGGACCGACCCAACTCTTCATCAAGTTGCTGAATCATGAGCACCGCGGCGTCCTGATCATCATCCAACRTATCGGTCGGAAGCTCTCCCTGGTCCTGGTAATCCACGCTGCGGGTGTATGCCATATTACGGCGGCGAACCACGACAGTATCAATAGCTGGGGCAACCAGAAAGGTGACATTTCCACTATCGGAGCCGACACCAGAAAGCGTGTAGTCGGTGTTCAAGGTTTTGACAACACCATCCACCGAAACTTCCATATCAGCCGCAGAGAGAACCTTGAAGTTGTAGGCGAAAACGGTTGTAACTCCGTTGCCGGTGCTGCGATTTATCGGAATCTGAGCTGATACTGTCACTGGGCACCTCAAGCTGTGATGGTTCGGCGCTAGGAAAGCTCAAGCTCAACTTCATGCACGCCAGCCCCTGGGGTCCAATCATTGCGTGATGGCCCATTCGTATTCCCGAAAACCCGACCAATTCGCACCGGAGTGGCCTTTATCGCGCGGGCGGCCGCGTCGAGATAGTCGTCGGCTTGGGTTGTTATGGCAGGGTTGAACTCCAACATCTGCTCGGCGGCCGGGCCAGAATCCACCGAGGTGTGCGCCCAAAGGAAGCCGGAGGACACTCAAAGTTCCTTGAAGTGTTGGCTGGACTGGCTCGAATACCCGTGTTGGGCATACAGCCGGCCAAGAGCGGCATCGTTGGCAGCCAAGCTGGTGGCCATCACAACGGTGGTTGCGCCGAGCTGGCGGGCCAATTCATCCAAGTCATTGAGCGCACAGCCGACGGTCCCGCGACCGATTCGAATAAAGAATTGCTCGATCAGCCATTTGCTGGAGCTGGCGTACCAGGGGGAGCCGACGGAATAGACCAGCAAGTGACTGTTGTTCAGAACGGTGGCCTGCAGTCCTGGGATATCCTGGCCGTCTGCCAGCGCCTGAGCTACCGCGATGGCAGCCTCAATGTCAGTCCGGTTTTCCCAGGTCTTCCCCTTGCCAGATGCGCGCTGCATGACCGAGGCCATGATTTCGGGCGCGCGCCRCATGAGCGCCTCCCGGTGCGGGTACTCGTGGAAGGGAACCGCGGCCACATCAAGCCCTTTGCGGCGCTACGGGTGGCAGATCGGGGACAACCCAGCCGTCCAGGGTCAGGACGGATTTGGTCAGGGCCTTGGCGTCCACGTCGTGGGCGCGCATCTTGAGATAGTCATCGCGGCCCAGCGGCGCCTTGCCGGCCTTCTTTGTGCTCCTGGCGGGCGCGTCCACTACAGCGTCACCACCAGCATCCTCGCCGTCTGTGGCACCTGGTGCGCCGGCCTCCGCGGTTTGTTCGGTGCCTGCAGTGGCATCCGTGGGAGTCGTGCCGGGGGTCTGTGGGGTGCGGGTCGGTCGTGCCATGGTCGGGGCTCCAGAGTGGCTGTTGAAGCCCGCATCTTCTGGCTACACCCCATTCGGCTTCCCGAAAAGCTAGCGCAAACTGACCAGTGCGCTCATACTGCAATTTCCAATCTAGGAGGTGGGGATGTCCAGCAATCTATTTCTTGAGGTCAATGGGTATTTTGTGTACTGCTCGACCGTGGAAAACGCAGATCACACATGGGCAGCTTCGGTTTTGTTTGAGCTAAAAGTAGATCACCGTCACACGCGCGTTTCGGGAGTTCGCCACAAATTGAGCGCCCCATTCGAGAGCGACAAGCAAGCGATGCAAGCGGCCATAAGTTACGGAACCACCGTGGCCGAGCAAAGCGATCCGTTTGAATAGTGCTTACGCCGGACCGGCATTTCGCTCCCCGTTCCGCACGCTTCCCCTTGTCATAGGCACCGTGGGCATAACCCGCCGGCGCCAGAGCTCCACTAGCCGTTCCCCGTCGGCATGCTTGGGCTCGACATTCGAATTCTTGTAGCCGGCCAAGGTAGACACCGGGATGGAAACGGCAGCGCTAACAGCCTCCATGGTCATTCCGGCCTTGCTCAGGTCGTCCATGACTCTCCACCAGTCAACGCGTTGCTGCGGGTCAATGCCCACCAATCCTGCCTTTTCGCTCATACTGGTACTTCCCAAATGGAGGAAATATGGCCACTAGACCATCCAAAACTGCCGAGGAAATTCAGGCCGAAGTCAGGCGCCTCATTCATGAGGGGGAGCTTGTAAAGGCCGACGGTTCCGTCATCGGCGTGCCGCTGCCCACGCCCCTGACCGACGGCGTTACAGAGTCGAATGGGAGCAACTGGGTAATGAATATCTTCCGCAATTCCGCAGGCTACGAAGGGTGGGTTCTGCACTGCGTTTACAGCGTGCAGTCGCGCTGGGATTTGCAGCGGTAGATTCCGACGACCCGCTTTCCGTTTCGAAATAGGATCGGCCGCAAACGCGCGCGCGCGAGGCGGATGGCAGAAAATCTTCTTCCAGCCATGGAACTTCCGGAGCAAATCATGAAATTCGATCGCGAACTGCAAAAGCGCATTCTTTCCGTCTTGCTCACGCAGTACCCAGACGGGGCTTATGAGCCTTGGCTCAAGGGTGAACTTGGTGACATCGAGCCGGAGATTCTTTTGCCCAATCTGATTTACCTTCAACAGCATGGTTTGATCGATAGCGGCTACAAGCTTCAGGAGTACGCAGGAGGTGCGAGGGCATGGCATCAGCT
>NZ_JBFUAZ010000502.1:0-3161 GCF_056406035.1 Polaromonas sp. P1_E1_2
AGATACGCCAGACCGCCGGGCGCAAGAGCGTTTCGCTCACCACCTTTGCCTCGTTTGCCTCGATGTGGCTGATTCCGCGGCTGGAGGGCTTTCAGCGCGACAACCCCGACATCGACATCCGGATTGATGCGTCAGACGTGGCGGTGGACCTGGACATTTCTGACCTGGACCTGGCGCTGCGCTACGCCCCGGCCAGCCACATGCCGCCAGGCGCCATACGCCTTTTCGGCGAGCAGATCACGCCCGTCATCAGCCCCTGGCTGCTCAAAAGCGGGCCGCGCCTGAAGAAGCCAGACGATCTGGCACAGTTCACCTTGATTGAGGCGGGCGACGCGCATCACACCCATCTGGAATGGCTGACCTGGCGCCGCTGGCTGGAAGAGCACGCCAGCCCCAAGCTGGAAGCCAAGCGCTGGCTGTACTTCAACTACGCCTACCAGATGGTGCAGGCGACGCTGACGGGCCAGGGCGTGGTGCTGGCGCGGCTGCCACTGATTGCCGAAAGCCTGGCCTCAGGCGATCTGGTGGAGCCCCTGCCGCAAATGCGCATGGAGTCTCCGATGAGTTATTGGCTGATCATCGGCCCGCGCAATGTGGCCCGGCCCGAAGTGCTGGCGTTTTGCGACTGGCTCAAAAGCCAGGCCGCGCTGACGCGTGAGGCGATTGGGGATGGGCCGGATCCGGATACGGTTGACTCTTTGGATTGAAACCCACCCCATGAAGATCGAGCCATGTCATTCCGCAGGTTTGCGGGCCATATCAAGTTAGGCGACGCACGAGTGCACTTCAGCACCTTCCTCAAGACTGGCGTCGAGGTACTACAAATAGGCGGCCAGCATTGGCAAAGCAACGCTTGGCCCATCGATCATTGGAAGGCCAACCCTGGTCGCTGGCGCCTTTTCACTCCAGCGATTGATGCGTTCCTTAACGAAGACCTGACGCTTAGGAACTTCGGAACATCGATTGAACAATTCGTCCTGATCCTGGAGGTTGCCGACTTCAAGGCCTGGGGCGAGGGAGTGGCCTTCACGGGACCTGACGGATTCACCCGGTACAAGCACAAGACACGGGAAGTTTGGAGCGTCGGCCGAATAGACTGGACTGAAGTTCAGAATCTACCAGCCCGATTGCAACTACTTGCCTTCGGGCAAGCCTTGCAGGCCGCCATTGCGAACGTCGCGATTGCTAAACGCAAGCCGAAGGATTTCCCTGCGGAGGCATTGGGTTCGGCGGTAGCCGCCAGGCTTCACTCAGCGAAGGTTTCGCAACTTTCTCGCAAAGTTCATGCGCAGTACGACGGGGCCTGACCTTTCCATCGAGAGGCCTCACATGTCAAACGTTCAATCTTCTCGAAAGGAATTCCGTGCGTGTTCAAGTCGTGTCCACTGAAGACGAGTACTGGGCTGCCGTGAAGCAGTTGAAGGGAACGTTCGAGTTCTTCGAGGAGCAGGGAGATGCCCACGGGCATATTGACGGCGATTTGCAGGACGCGATCGAGGCCGTGCTGGTGCCTCTGGCCGGATCATGGGAGCGCTCCGACGTATGGTTTCACAATCAAGACTTCTACGGGAACGGCATTCGCTCCCTCACCTTTCGTGCAGGCGACTTCCCCTGGCCCAGCGTAGTGTCGTTGCAGAAGTTATTGGTGGGTGATGCAGCCCGGTTCTGCATCTCCGTAGTGCTTTTGAATACGCTCGAGCTGGACGGCAAATGGGTGAGTTCAGTAGCAATCCTGCAGGACCAACTGGTTGCCACTCCCCTCGCTCTTGAAATGCTGAGGAAGCATTTCAGCGTTGAGACTTGACTTTATTAGCCCCCACGGTCGCTCACTGCGTGTAGCTCCCGAGGCCTTGCAGGCCGCGGCTCATGCGGGCTGAAGAGTCTTTTCAGGGCTGGGTTACGTGACGTTTCAACAGCCGCCCGGCACGTGCCTGTACCTTCGCGTTCGCCGCATCAGCACCGCCGGCCACATAAGCCAACTCGCCATTCACAAAGACCTTCTCGATGCCTTCGGACAGCGCGATCGGGTTTTCGTACGTCGCCACGTCGCGCACTCGGACCGGGTCCAGCACCACGACATCGGCGTACCAGCCCGGCTGCAACTGGCCGCGCTGGTGCAGGCGGAAGTTGCGCGCCGAGAGGCCCGTCATCTTGTAGATCGCGGTCTCCAGCGAAAACAGCTGCTGCTCGCGCCAATAGCGCGCAAGCACCCGCGGGAAGGCACCCCACAGGCGCGGGTGCGGATGCTTGTCATGCGGCAGGCCGTCCGATCCGATCATGGAAAGCGGGTGCGCAATGACGCGCCGCACATCATCCTCGTGCATCTGGAAATAGCAGGCCCCGCCGGGCTGCAGGCGGCGGCAAACTGTTTTCTGGTCAACGCCCCACTCGGCTGCAATCGACGCCAGGGTGCGGCCCATCATTTCCGGATGCGGGGCCGACCAGCTCACGAGCACGTCAATAATGCCGTCGACCAGGTCTTCGCGCAGCACGGTCGAGCCGGCCACGTAGGGATAGACATCCATCGCGATGTCCTGGCGCTGCGCCAGCGTGTCGATCAGCGGCAGCGTCTCCTGCGTGCGGCCCCAGTTGGCCGGGCCGGCGCATTTGTGATGCGAGATCACCAGCGGCACACCTGCCTCGAAGGCGCAGCCGGCGGCCTCGTGCATGGCCTCCAGGATGTCGGCCATCTCCGAGCGCATGTGTGTGGCGTAAATGCCGCCGTACCGCGCGACGACGCGCGCCAGCGATGTCACCTCGGCGGCCGGTGCCGGCATGGCTTCGGCGTAAAAGAGGCCCGACGACAGGCCGATCGCGCCCTGGGCCATGCATTGCTCCAGCAGGGTGCACATGGCGGCCACTTCGCCGGCGGTGGCTGGCCGGTTGAGGTCGTCCACACAGGCATAGCGCAGCGTGGTGTGGCCGATCAGCGGCGCTACATTGACGGCCGGCTGCGCCTCGCCCACCGCCTGCGCATAAGCATCCACCGAGGGGTACTTGAATGAATTTCCCAGCAGGGTGAGGGCGCCCTGCGGTTCCTCCACCACGAAAGGCGCGACCGACAGGCCGCAGTTGCCGGTGACCACCGTGGTGATGCCCTGCGACAGCTTGGGAAACATGCCGGGCGCGTTCAGCACGATAGCGTCGTCGTGGGTGTGCAC
>NZ_JBFUAZ010000503.1:0-3154 GCF_056406035.1 Polaromonas sp. P1_E1_2
GTCTCGGCGTTTGCACCTATCTGCGCGCCCAGCCAGTGCCCATGGGGCCGCAAGGCGTTTACCGGCTATCTCGGCAGCGATGAATCAAACTGGGTTGAACATGACGCCACCGCCTTGATGAACCTGATGCCCGCAGCGCCCTACCCGGGCGGCATACGCATAGACCAGGGGCTGGACGACAAATTCCTCGCCGAGCAGTTGTACCCCGAGCTCTTTGAAGCCGCCTGCGCCAAGGCGGGCCAGCCGCTGGCGTTGCACCGCCACGCGGGCTATGACCACGGCTACTACTTCATCGCAACCTTCATGGCCGAACACCTGCGGCACCATGCGCAGCAGCTGGGTCTGGCTGTGGCCGCTTGATTGAAGACCGTGAGCAGGCCTTAAGCCTGCATTAAGGCCGCCCCAATACAATCCAGCGCTATGCCGCTGCGCCCTTCCCCTTCCGCATCCTCCACATCGCGGCCCGCCCCCCTGACCACTGTGCGGCAAGACGCCGGCATGCGGCCGTTGTGGCTGGTGGTCATTGCAAGCCTCTGGATTGCCACGGTATGCAATGTGGCCTTGTGGCGCGAGCTGGCCCGCCTGCCCGGCCTTACCGGGGGCCAGGCGGTGGTCATAAGCATCGCCTTGGCGCTGGTGATTGCGCTGGCGACCACCGCGCTGCTCAGCGTGCTGGCCTGGCGCTGGACACTCAAGCCCGCCATCACGGTCTTTCTGCTGTCGGCCGCTTTCGGCGCCTATTTCATGGTGACTTATGGCGTGGTCATCGACAAAACCATGATGATCAACACGCTGCAGACTGATGTGCGCGAAACACGCGACCTGCTGAACTGGCGACTGCTGGCCACGGTGATGGTGCTGGCGGTCCTGCCGATGATCTTTTTGTGGCGGCAGAAGGTCAGACGTGCAGGCGCAGTGCGACAGATGCTCACCAACGCAGCCACGCTGACCGGAGCGTGCGTGCTGCTGGTGTTAGTGGTGTTTTTGTTTTTCCAGAGCATTGCCTCCGTCATGCGCAACTACACGCATGTGCGCTACCTGATCAACCCACTCAACTCCTTCTACGCGCTGGGTTCCATCGCGGCAAAACCGTTCCAGCGTGATGAATCCATCGTGTTGCCCCTGGGTGAAGACGCCAAACTCGGGGCAAGCTATGCAGCGCAAACCAAACCGCCGCTGTTGCTGCTGGTCCTGGGCGAGACGGCGCGCAGCGCCAACTTTTCGCTGAACGGCTACGGCCGGCCCACCAACCCGCTGCTGGCCAAAGAAAACGTGGTCAGCTTGCGCAACGCGTGGTCGTGCGGCACCARCACGGCTGCGTCGGTGCCTTGCATGTTCTCCAATTTCGGGCGTGAAGCCTATGATTCGCGGCCCGCCAACTACGAAGGCATGCTGGACGTGCTGCAGCGCGCGGGCCTGGCCGTGCTGTGGATCGACAATCAATCGGGCTGCAAAGGCGTGTGTGACCGCGTGCCCAACGTGAACACCGTACAGCTCAAAGTACCAGGCCTGTGTGATAGCGGCGAATGTTTTGACGAAGTCATGCTGCACGGCATTGACGAACGCATTGCCGCGCTGCCGGCCGAGCGCCGCGCCAAAGGCGTGGTGGTCGTGATGCACCAGATGGGCGGCCACGGCCCGGCGTATTACAAGCGCTCGCCGCAAGCTGTCAAAAAATTCCTGCCCGAGTGCACCGACAACGCGCTGCAAAGCTGCAGTCGCGAAGGCCTGCTCAATGCGTACGACAACAGCATCGTCTACACCGACAAATTGCTGGCGTCTTCCATCCAGTGGCTCAAGGCGCAAGAAGCGCGCAGCGCACCCGCCCTGCTCTACCTGGCCGACCACGGCGAGTCCTTGGGCGAGAACAACCTCTACCTGCACGGCATGCCCTGGGGCATTGCGCCCGAGGTGCAAAAGCGCGTGCCCTGGATCACCTGGCTCTCACCCGAATTTGAGCAGCGCAACAAGCTGACCACCGCGTGCCTCAGGCAACAGCTGGATGCACCGGTGAGCCACGACAACTACTTTCACTCGGTGCTCGGCCTGATGAATGTGCAGACCAGCATCTACAAGCCCGCGCTCGACATCTACGCCCACTGCGCCAAGCCCTGAGTTCACGCGCAGCGTCCGCGAAGCATCCGGATTCGCCGTAGGGCTTTTGCTGCCGCGCATGCACCAAAGTGGTGGCAGATTTAATATTCGATATTCATCTCAATAACAATTCTCTTATGCAAAGGTTGAATATGAATATTCGCAAAGCCGCCGCCTCCACTATCACTTCCACACTCCTTTTGACGCTCGCGCTCAGTGCCAGCGCAGCCGACCTGCTCGACACCGTCAAACAGCGCGGCACACTCAAAGTGGCGCTCGAAGGCACCTACCCGCCCTTCAACTACAAAGAGGGCGGCCAGCTCGCCGGCTTTGAAGTGGAACTGGCCAACGCTCTGGCGCAAAAGCTGGGCGTCAAAGCCGAGTTCTCCACCAGCGAATGGAGCGCCATCCTGGCAGGCCTGCAGGCCGGCAAATACGACGTGGTGATCAACCAGGTGGGCATCACCGACAAGCGCAAGGAGACCTTTGATTTCTCCGAGCCCTACACCATCTCGGCCCCGCAGCTGATCATCCGCAAGGACGAAAAGCGCGAGTTCAAGACGCTGGCCGACCTCAAGGGCAAAAAGCTCGGCCTGGGCCAGGGCACCAACTACGCCGACATCGCCAAAAAAGTGGGCGGCATCGACGTGAAGACCTACCCCGGCGCGCAAGAGTATTTGCAGGATCTGGCACTGGGCCGCATCGACGCCGCGCTCAACGACAGCCTGCTCATCCCTTACATCGTCAAGCAGACCAAGCTGCCGCTCAAGCCCGGTGCGCCCGTGGGTGACCTTGAAAAATCCGGCATTCCTTTTGTGAAGAACAACCCGAAGTTCAAGGCCGCCATCGACAAGGCGCTGGCAGACCTGCAAGCCGACGGCAGCTTCGCGAAGATCTCCACCAAATGGTTTGACCGTGACGTGAGCAAGCCGCCTGTCGCCGTGAAATAACCGAAGTAACATTCGATCAGCCGCGCGCCGCCTTCCGGCAGGCGCCCTGAAACACCCCGGCTCTTCGCCGGGGTTTTTATTTGTGGAGACTCCCATGGATCTGTCTGGCC
>NZ_JBFUAZ010000504.1:0-3145 GCF_056406035.1 Polaromonas sp. P1_E1_2
CACCTATGCCGAATCGTTCGGCCGCGACCCGCAGTTCGCCCAGTTCTATCGCAGCCTCGATGCCTACAAAGCCAGCTTCAACAAGAAGAGCGACGTGATGGTTCTTGACCCTTCGTCCGACTTTTTCAAGGCGATGCGCGGCCCAGGCTCCGGTAACGCCGCACCCGCCAAAAAATAAGCCGGCGTGGACGGCAACACCTTCTGGATGGCGCTGGCCCTGATGCTGGTCATCGAGGGCCTGTTGCCTTTCATCTCTCCCGGCGGCTGGCGCCGCATGTTCGAGCAGATTCTCACTCTGGGTAACGGCCAGATCCGCTTCTTCGGCTTGTGCAGTATTGCGGCGGGCCTGATCCTGCTGGCTGTGCTGGCCTGATTTCGCCTCCCTCGGCAAGCCGCTCACTGCCACGTATTTCCGCCAGAGTGCGTCATTGGGCCTTCAGCGGGCCGAAAACCCGCTTCAAGCCCGGTAAAATGCTGTTTTTAACAGCCCACGAAAATCACAATGCCCGCCTGGTCGTCATCATGGCAATTGCCCGATCAAATTGCCGATGTCCTGCCTTCCGAGGCGCGCCACATCGAAGAGCTGCGCCGTCTGTTCCTCGACACCGCCCGCAGCTATGGCTATGAACTTGTCATGCCTCCGCTGCTGGAGCACCTCGAGTCGCTCCTGACCGGCACTGGCGAGGCCCTTGATCTGCAGACTTTCAAGCTGGTGGACCAACTCTCCGGCCGAACGCTGGGCCTGCGTGCCGACACCACGCCCCAGGTAGCCCGCATTGATGCGCATTTGCTCAACCGCAGCGGTGTTGCCCGCCTGTGCTATTGCGGCCCGGTGCTGCATACCCGTGCCGACCGGCCTCATGCCACCCGTGAACCGCTGCAGTTTGGCGCGGAAATCTATGGCCATGCCGGCCTGGAGGCAGATCTGGAAGCCCAGCAGCTGGCGCTGGAAGGCCTCAAGGCGGCCGGCGTCACTGAACTGAGCGTGGACATGGCGGATGTCCGCATCGTCAACAGCTTGCTGGCTGGCGCCACCGTCAACGGCAAAACCCTGGCGCTCATCCATGCCGCGCTGGCGGCCAAGGACGCGAGCGAGCTCGGCAGCCTGATCGCCAGCCTCAAGGACGGCATTTCGGCTGCGGCGCGAGACGGCCTCAAGGCGTTGTTGCAGCTTTATGGTGACGAGAAAGTGCTGGCCGAAGCGGAAAAAATCCTGCCGCCCTCAACGGGCCTGAAAGCAGCGCTGCAAAACCTGAAATGGCTGGCCGCACACACCAGGGGTGAAAAAGGCGACGTCAAGGTCAGTTTTGACCTGGCCGACCTGCGCGGCTACGCTTATTACAGCGGCACCCGCTTTGCCATTTACGGGCAGGGCGCCGAACTGGTGCGCGGCGGCCGCTATGACGAAGTCGGTGCCGTGTTCGGCCGCAACCGGCCTGCAGCGGGCTTCAGCCTTGACCTCAAAGAGCTGGTCAGTGTGCTGCCTCCTCGGGCCCTCAAGGCAGCCATCCGTGCGCCCTGGGGCGAAGATATCGGCCTGCGTGCCGCCATCGCCCGCCTGCGCGCGGGCGGCGAAACCGTGGCCTGCGTGTTGCCCGGCCACGAACATGAAGTCAATGAGTTTGATTGCGACCGCGAACTGGCAAACGCTGCCGGTCAATGGGTGGTCCAGCCCCTTAAAAAAGCCGCTTGAGGGCCTGCGCCCGGCTTTATCCCGAAACCTTAACGAGAATTGAAGATGACAAACAAACAAACCGCAGCCGCGGGCCGTAATGTCGTGGTCGTGGGCACCCAGTGGGGCGACGAAGGCAAGGGCAAGCTGGTCGACTGGCTGACCGAGATGTCGCAAGGCGTGGTGCGCTTCCAGGGCGGCCACAATGCCGGCCACACGCTGGTCATCAATGGTGTGAAAACGGCGCTGCACCTGATTCCCAGCGGCATCATGCGCCCCGGCGTGAAGTGCTATATCGGCAACGGCGTGGTGTTGTCGGCCGCCAAATTGTTCGAAGAAATTGAGGGGCTGGAAAAAGCCGGCGTTGAGGTGCGTTCCCGCCTGCGCGTCAGCGAAGCCTGCCCGCTGATCCTGCCTTTTCACGTCGCGCTGGATGTCGCGCGCGAGGCTTACCGCGAGAAGGGTGGCACGACCAAGATCGGTACCACCGGCCGCGGCATCGGCCCCGCGTATGAAGACAAGATTGCCCGCCGCGCGCTGCGCGTGCAGGACCTGAAATATCCCGATCGCTTTGCCGCCAAGCTGCGTGAATTGCTCGACCTGCACAATTTCGTGCTCACCGGCTACCTGCATGCGCCGGCAGTCGACTTCGATACCGTCTACGCAGAAGCCATGCGCCACGCCGAGTTGCTCAAACCCATGATGGCCGACGTCTCGCGCGAGCTCAACGATGCCAACGAGGCCGGTGCCAACCTGCTGTTTGAAGGCGCGCAAGGCACCTTGCTCGATGTCGATCACGGCACCTATCCCTATGTGACCTCCAGCAACTGTGTGGCCGGCAATGCCGCTGCGGGCGCGGGCGTGGGCCCGGGCATGCTGCATTACATCCTCGGCATCACCAAGGCTTACTGCACCCGCGTGGGCGGCGGGCCTTTTCCGACCGAACTCGACTGGGAAAAGCCCGGCACGGTGGGCTACCACCTCAGTACCGTGGGCGCCGAAAAAGGCGTGACCACGGGACGTAGCCGTCGCTGCGGCTGGTTTGACGCTGCGCTGCTCAAGCGCTCGGCCCAGGTCAACGGCCTCTCGGGCCTGTGCATCACCAAGCTCGACGTGCTGGACGGCATCGACGAGCTCAAGCTGTGCACCGGCTACGAGCTTGACGGCCATATCACCGACATCCTGCCGATGGGCGCTGAAGAGATCGAGCGCTGCAAGCCGATTTATGAGACCTTGCCGGGCTGGAGCCAGAGCACCGTGGGCGTCACGCAATACGACAAGCTGCCGGCTGCCGCGCAGAAATACCTGCACCGGATCGAGGAAGTCACCGGTGTGCCGATCCACATGATTTCGACCAGCCCGGACCGTGACCACACCATCCTGCTGCGCAATCCGTACGCCGCCTAGCCAGAAAACCTCAGCAAAAAATGCACCCAACCCAATAGGGACGGGCGCAAGCAGCTATCAAATCAG
>NZ_JBFUAZ010000505.1:0-3142 GCF_056406035.1 Polaromonas sp. P1_E1_2
GTGCCCATGTAGTGAAAGATGGGTTTGCCGTCCAGGCTGAAGCGGCTGGTCGCATCGGGCATCAGACCCTTGCCCTGCGTGCCGCGAATCAGCTGGCACAGGTTGGTTTTGCGAGAGAGACAAAACTTGCATTGCCGGCACTCGGGCGTGTAGAGCGGGATGACATGGTCGCCTTTTTTGAGCGTTGTCACGCCGGGGCCGACGTCAACCACGATGCCCGCGCCTTCATGGCCGAGGATGGCCGGGAAGATGCCTTCCGGGTCGGCGCCCGAGAGCGTGTAGTAGTCGGTGTGGCAAATGCCGGTGGCCTTGATCTCGACGAGCACCTCGCCGAACTTCGGGCCTTGCAGGTCCACGGTTTCAATCGTCAGGGGCTGGCCTGACTTCCAGGCGACGGCAGCTTTGGTTTTCATGGTGTGTAGGGCTTGCGCTTGAAGTGAGTGGGGATGAGGTTCCGTGCGTAGGTCACTATAAGCCAGTCACCATCGGCAAATCTCGACTGAAGCCCTATCTTCACGGGCCCCGATGTTTCATTTTGAGAAAACCTGGGCCTTGCCTCCGGCGCTGTGTAACCGGCCCTATGGCTGGAATATGCTGTCGCGTTGCGGGGCACAGCCTTTCCAGCTTGGGTTAAAAGTAAAAAAGCTGCCTGGCCCATTAAATATAGGCGCAAGCAGCTATTAATTTCATAGCATTGAGGTTAAACGGGTGAGACCCGCAACGGCTTGCTCAGCGGCCGGCTTCTTTCAGATACTGTGTCCGGGCGGCGATGGCAGTGTCGGTGAAGTCGGTGAACACGCCGTCAACGCCTGCGCGGTAAAACGCCAGGTACTCGGCCTTGGCATCGCCCTGGTAGTCGCTGGCCAGGCGGCGCGACTCGTTACGGAAGGTGAAGGGATGAACGAACAGGCCTGCTTTGTGCGCATCGGCGACGAAGCTGGTGGCTGGCTGCGAGGTCGAGTCGGCGTCGTTGAGCTTGCCGTCGCGGTTGATGTCGACCTGCTTGCCGTCGGCGCCGAAGGTGCCTTTGGTGCTGATGATGTAGCGCTTCCAGGGGCCGATGCCGTCTGCGTAGGTCTTGATCTCGGCCAGGCCTGCGGGCGTGGTCATGGCATCAAAGAGGCGTTTGTCGCCGGCCTTGGTCCAGTCGTAAGGGCGGTCGCTCGGCACGGCAAAGGTCACGCGGCCGGTTTTCGGGTCAATGCCGTCGCCATCGACGAGCTGGATCAGTTTCGTATTGAGGCCCTTGCTCTTCATGTACTTCAGGCTGCCGGGCTCGAACGACTGCACGTAGATTGGCGCGGTTTTGCTGTTCCAGCCAGCTGCGTTGATGATGGCGATCAGCTTGTCCTCCATCGGCAGGCCGAGTTCGCGGAAGTAGGTCGGGTTCTTGGTTTCCGGGTAGATCGCAATCGTGCGGCCTGTCTTGATGGATTGGGCCTTGGCCATGTCCACCACTTCCTGAAGGGTCGGGATCTTGTATTGGCCGTTGAACTGCTGTGGGCGCTCGGCGTCGGTCGAGATCGCGCCCAAGGTGCGAATCTCGGCCAGTGTGAAGTCGTTGCTGAACCAGCCGGTCTGCGTTTCGCCGTCGACCTGGATGGTCTTCTTGCGTGAAGCGAACTCCGGGTGTTTGGCCACGTCGGTGCTGATCGCCAGGTTGGGGTCGTGACGGGTGACGAGCACGCCGTCCCTGGTCACGACCAGGTCCATCTCGATCACGTCGGCGCCGAGTTCGATCGCGCGCACATAGGCTTCCATCGTTTCTTCCGGCACATAACCCGAAGCGCCGCGGTGGGCGATGACCAGTGGCGCCTTGCCGTCAAGGGTGGGCAGCCCTGCTTGAGATGTCGTGCCTGAAGACGAGCAAGCGGTCAGCAGTACGCTGCTGCAAATAAGGGCGAGCAGGCTGCCTTGTCTCACGGCCTGGCGGGTCGATACGGTCATGGGTGTTTCCCGAAGTTAAAGGGCTGATCGTATGTGTCTGGTCACGACAGGCGTGTGACAGTGTGTAGCGCCCGGCCATAAAAAATGCCGGAGCAGGTCCGGCATTTTCTGGGGGCACGATCAGGCGCTGAAGAAGCTCTTGAGCTTGTCGGCCCAGCCTTCTTCGCTGGGTGAATGCTTGGCACCGCCTTTTTTCAGCGACTCGTCCAGCTCCTTGAGCAGCTTGCGCTGGTGCTCGGTCAGCTTGACCGGTGTTTCTACTGTGATGTGGCAATACAGGTCACCGGGATAACTGGAGCGCACGCCCTTGATGCCCTTGCCGCGCAGACGGAACTGCTTGCTCGCCTGGGTGCCTTCGGGAATGTCGATGGCCGCTTTGCCGGCGAGTGTCGGCACTTCAATTTCCCCGCCCAGTGCGGCGGTGGTGAAACTGATGGGCACGGCGCAGTGCAGGTCGTCGCCGTCGCGCTCGAAGATGTCGTGCTTCTTCAGGCGGATCTCAATATAGAGGTCGCCAGGCGGGCCGCCATTGGTGCCCGGCTCACCGTTGCCGGTCGAGCGGATACGCATGCCGTCGTCGATGCCCGCGGGGATCTTGACTTCGAGTGTCTTGTTGTTCTTGGTCTTGCCCACGCCGTGGCAGGTCACGCAAGGCTCGGGAATCAGCTTGCCCGTGCCTTTGCACTGCGGGCAGGTTTGCTGCACGCTGAAGAAACCCTGGCGCATCTGCACTACGCCGTGACCATGGCAGGTGGTGCAGGTCACCACTTTGGTGCCGGGCTTGGCGCCGCTGCCGTGGCAGGTATTGCAGTCGTCCCAGCTGGGAATGCGAATCTGTGCGTCCTTGCCGTTAGCGGCTTCTTCGAGCGTGATTTCCATGGCGTAGCTCAAGTCGCCGCCACGGTAAACCTGCCGGCCGCCGCCACGTTGTGCCCCGCCGCGCTGGCCGCCGAACACGTCGCCGAAGATGTCGCCGAAAGCTTCGGCAAAACCGCCAAAACCTTCCGCACCCGGGCCGCCGCGCATGTTGGGGTCTACGCCGGCATGGCCGTACTGGTCGTAGGCCGCGCGCTTTTGATCGTCGGAAAGCATCTCGTAGGCCTCTTTGGCCTCCTTGAATTTTTCTTCGGCAACCTTGGACGCATCCCCCTGGTTGCGGTCGGGGTGGTGCTTCATCGCAAGCTTGCGATATGCC
>NZ_JBFUAZ010000506.1:0-3140 GCF_056406035.1 Polaromonas sp. P1_E1_2
ACGCCGTGCTGACCCAGCTGGCGAACGAGGTCGGCACCGACTGCGGCAAACGCGTGGATGCCGAGGTGCGTATGGGCAGTGCCCAGGACATGCCGGCCGACAAGATGAACCTGCTGCGCGAAATCGCCATCCAGCTTCTGCGTAACGCCGTGGTGCACGGCGTGGAGGTGCCATCCGTGCGGCGCGCTGCGGGCAAGGCGGAGTCCGGGCGGATTACCGTCAACCTCACCCGGAACGAAGACGGCCAGTGGCAGCTCAGCGTACGCGACGATGGCGCGGGCCTGAATGCGGCCGACGTTCGCCGCCGTCTGCTTGAACTGGGCTGGTATACGCCTGAGCAGCTGCAAAGCTTCAGCGAGCAGCAGATCGTTGCGCATATTTTCAAGCCGGGCTTTTCCACGGCCGGTGCCACCTCCCGCCACGCAGGCCGCGGCGTGGGCCTGGACCTGGTGCAGACCAATGTGCAGCAGCTGGGGGCGCGCCTGCTGCTCTCCAGCACGCCCGGCCAGCACACCGAATTCAAGGTTTCTTTTTCCTGAATTTTCCTGAAGCAATCCAGCAATGGCCATCACAAACCCCACACAGGAGCTTCTCCATGCGACTGCTGATTGTTGACGACTCCAACATGATCCGGACCCGGATTTCGAGAGTGGTGCAAAACGGCGGCATCAAGGGCGTGGTGCTCGCAGGCCTGGCCAAAAACGGCCTTGAAGCCGTGCGGCTGGCCCGGGCAACCCGGCCTGAGGTCGTCACCATGGACCTGACCATGCCCGAGATGGACGGCATTGAATGCATCACCGCATTGCTGAAGTTCGACCCGTCCATCAAGATACTGGTGGTCAGCGCCCTCAGCGACAAATCGACAGCCATCCAGGCGCTCAAGCTGGGCGCCCGCGGATTCGTTGCCAAACCCTTTACCGACGAAGAGCTGCAGATTGCACTGCTCGACGTTGCAGACGTGCGCTAAGGACATTGTTATGGCCACACTGAACGAAAACGACCTCAAGCTCTTTGTCGATTCCATCCGGCATTACCTCAAGATCACGACCCGGCAGGAACCGCAGATCACCTCGGCCTATCTCGGCACGGGAGATATCGAAGCCTTTGAATTCAACGGCATCGTGACCTTTTCCGGAAGCCACAACGGACATGTGGTGGTGTCCATGCCAGGGAAACTGGTGCGCGAGATTTTGCTGCTCCAGCATGAAACCGATCTGAGCGATGGCAATCTGCTCGACGCCGTGGGTGAAATCGCCAACACCCTGGCAGGCAATGCACGCAAGGCTTTGGGGTCCGAGCTGCAGATTTCAGTGCCGATCAAGCTGCAGGGTGCGCAGGGCATGAAAGCCCGGGTACGCAAGCGCCCCTACGTGATCACCTTGCGCTGGAACCACTACGCGGCAATGGTCTGCGTCGACATGGACCGCAAAAACTAGCCCGCGACCTCGGTCGGCTTGGTTGATTCGCACGGCTGCACGCACGCAATGTGTGCGTTGCACCAAAAGAAACAGCAACTCAGGCTCAAATTGCGCTGCAAGGGTGCATTTTGAGTGCCCCAAGTTGGCATGCTTTTCGCACTGTTTCTGTGAATCAACCATCTTCACAGAAAGAGCTTGCACCATGGCGGGGTTTCGTAATTTTCTCAAGGCTGGCCACGCGCCCACACTGGGTGCGGCGTTTTTCTACTTCGCGTTTTCGTGCTGCATCTGGGTCATGAACGGCGCCATGGCGCCTTTCATTTCGGAAACCTACAAGCTCTCGCCCACAGAAAAAGGCGTGATGCTGTCGGTTCCCATCTTCGCCGGCGCGCTGATGCGCTTTCCGCTGGGCGTGCTGGCGCAATACATTGGCCGCAAAAATGCCACGCTGGTCGAAATGGGCCTGATCATGGTGGCGCTGCTGTTCGGCTACTTCGTGGTTGACTCCTACAGCAGCCTGCTGGCCATGGGCGTGCTGCTGGGCATTGCCGGCGCCAGTTTCGGCGTGGCGCTCAGCCTGGGTTCGGGCTCCTTCCCTCCCCGTTACAAGGGCCTGGCCATGGGTCTGGTCGGTGCGGGCAACGTGGRCACCGCTGTCTCCGTGCTTGTCGCGCCGGCGCTGGCGCAGCGCTTCGGCTGGCAGTCGGTCTACGGCATTGCTGCCGTAGCCATGCTGCTGCCGATGATCGCGATGATTCTTTTTGCCAAAGAACCCGACGATGTGGACAGCCACGCCACCCTGCGCGAACACGTGGCCTGCCTGTTCGAAAAAGACGGCTGGGCTTTCAGCCTGATCTACGCCGTGAGTTTTGGCGGCTTCATCGGGCTGGCGACGTTTTTGCCTTCCTACTACTACGACCAGTTCGGCGTCAGCAAGGTGCAGGCCGGGCAGCTGTCGATGCTGGCAGCCTTCATGGGCGCGGCGCTGCGCATCTTCGGCGGCTGGATCTCGGACCGCTGGGGCGGCGTGAACACCTTGAGCGTCGTGCTGCTGACGATTGCCGCCACGCTCGTGGCATGCGGCCTGGCCAGCAAATCCCTGGTGGCCACCACCTTGCTGGTCATGCTGTGCTTTGCCGCACTGGGTGCAGGCAATGGCGCCCTTTTCCAGCTGGTACCGCTACGCTGGCCCCTGGCTACTGCGGTAGCCGGCTCCATGATCGGGGAAATCGGCGCACTGGGCGGCGGCCTGGTGCCCAATGCCATGGGTATCTCCAAGCAGTATGCGGGCACTTACATGTGGGGTTTCTTCTTTTTTGCAGCCTTGTCGCTGGGCATGCTGGTGATGCTGCGGGTGATGCAGATTCGGTGGACACGAACCTGGGCGGAGAAAGGTGGACGGGCGAGGACTGCTTGAGGATGCGCCTTTAGCTGAGGCCGCTGGCCGGGGTTGCCCGGCGGCAAGTAACTTTCTTTTGCGTCGCCAAAAGAAAGTMACCMAAGAAAAGGCGACCCTGCTGTTTGCGTCCCTTCGCTGCGCTWCGGGCAACCTGCGGTGCTCGGKKCARGCGGGGTCTCGCTCGAACTCGCTACGTTGCACTTCGCTCAGACAATCGCGATCCCTGATCCGCCTGAACCTGCGCTCCTCGGCGCAGACAGAAGGGGTAATCGGGAGCGGGGACTGAAGACAAATACCAACTCCAATACCAACAAGGACACGCC
>NZ_JBFUAZ010000507.1:0-3118 GCF_056406035.1 Polaromonas sp. P1_E1_2
CGGTGCGGCCAGCGAGGCCATGTCGAAATCGGCGGCCAGCGGAACGCCGGCAACCACGGCGCGAATGCGCGGATCGGTGTGGGTTTGCCAGCCTGCGTCGCTGAATCTTTGGCGGATCACTGCCAGCGCCACCGATTTTTTCAGGCCGTCCAGCATGCCGCCCGTAAGCCGGGTGGTCAGCCCGACGCAGGTGTGAAAGTCCTCGGCAATGTTGGCCTCGCAATGCCGGGCCAGCAGCGCCGGGGACCAGCGGCCACCGGCGAGCGTCAGGGCGGTATGGCCGCCGGCCGACATGCCGTACATGCCGACCTTGTCCAGCGACAGGAGCGGTGCAAGGCGCTGGTCACGCGCTACCGCGTCAATGGCGCGGGAGACCTCGGCGGGCCGCTGCTTCCAGCTGTCGGGTCCGGGGGTAGACGGGTCCATGGCGTTGTCGCCGCGGTGCAGGGGAAACGCAACGACGAAGCCGTCTTCGACCAKGCGGCGCGCCAGGTCGGTGTACGTCCAGGGCGAGCCGCCCGAGCCGTGCGAGATCACCACGAGGCGCGTGTTGCCGCGCACGGGTTGGCCACCGCGATCAAGTTTGAGGGAATAGGAGCCGAACTGGGCCTGCCGGTCTTCACCGGCGGAAGGGTAAAAAACGCTGACGGGGCCATCGTCCTGCAGGCCGGGCAGTTCGGTGAATCCCATGCCGGCCTGCACGCAGGTGGCGGCGAGCAGCAACAGGCCGCTCAGGACATAACGGTGCATGGGTGTTCCTTCGTTTTCTGGGCGCCCGGGTGGGGCATTGTGTGCGTCCGAGGGATTTTCACCGGACTCCGTGCACGGACCGTCCTGCCACGGGCTCGTCAAAAAATGCTGCAGCTTTTCCGGGCGATGTGGAAAGTCACAGCAGGCCGAGCTGCGCCCACAGCATCTTGCCCAGGTAGCGGTCGGGCATCAGCGTGAACACGCCTGCCACCAGGCATGCGCCAATGTAGAGGGACTGCATGGCGCGGCGGTGGCCCGCAATGTTGCCGCGGCTCAAATGCCAAAACGCGCCGGTCAGGCTGAGCAGTGTGAAGGGCACCAGCAGGTGGATGGGTGTGTAGCCGGCGATATTGGGATAGTCATAGTCGCGGATGAAAACTGCCGTCGCGGCGGTGACCAGCATCATCGTCACGAAGGCATAACCAAAAGCCCGGTGCAGCTTGGGCCGCTGCAAGCGCCCTTTACGCGCCCACAGCGCGACGGGCCCAATGACGATGGCGGTGCTGGCAGCAAACAGATGAATGGCGATCAGCGGTGTCAGTTGCATGGCTGTGGCGACTGGCGGAAGGGGTAACAAATTGTGCACAGAAATACCACCCCTGTCCAGACTCACTGCGGTAGCCTGTTCTCCCCTCGAGGGGACGGCGCCTGCGGTCTGGCAAAGCCAGTCCCGCGGCCCTACTGGTGAAATACCCCCATCCGGGTTGCGCGCCGGGAGCTCTTGAACCCAGCCGGGGCCGCGGAACCGGCTTTGCCGGGCCGCAGGCGCAGCGGCCCCCTTGGGGGGCAGGGAGCTACACGAAGTGAGCGACCGTGGGGGCCATAATCTTTCATTTTCTGGAGACCGCGTGGATATTGCACTGTTGATCAAAGCCGCCGTCATGGGCATCGTCGAGGGCCTGACTGAATTCCTGCCGATCTCCTCGACAGGGCACCTGATATTGGCCGGTGCGCTGCTGGGATTTGACGATGAAAAAGCCAAGGTGTTTGATATCGCGATCCAGACTGGCGCCATTTTTGCGGTGATCCTGGTGTACTGGCAGAAGATCCGCGCGACCGCCGTAGCCCTGCCGACCGAGAAACAGGCGCAACAGTTTGTGCTCAATGTGCTGGTGGCTTTTGTGCCCGCCGTGGTGCTGGGCCTGCTGTTCGGCAAAGCCATCAAGGCCCATCTTTTCACGCCCGTGGTGGTGGCCAGCACTTTCATCATCGGCGGCTTCATCATCCTCTGGGCCGAAAAGCGGCAGCAAAAGAACACCGCGGCTGCGCGCATCCAGGAGGTGGAGGACATGACCGTGATGGACGCGGTGAAGGTCGGCCTGGTGCAATGCCTGGCGATGATTCCCGGCACCAGCCGAAGCGGTGCGACCATCATCGGCGGCATGCTGCTGGGGCTGTCGCGCAAGGCCGCGACCGACTTCTCGTTTTTCCTGGCCATGCCGACGCTGATTGGCGCCGGCGCCTACAGCCTGTACAAGGAGCGGGCGCTGCTGTCTGCTGCCGACATGCCCATGTTTGCGGTAGGCTTGGTGTTTTCGTTTTTCAGTGCCTGGCTTTGCGTACGCTGGCTGCTGCGCTACATCTCGACCAACAGCTTTGTGCCGTTTGCCTGGTACCGCATCGCGTTCGGCATTGTGGTGCTGGCCACGGCATGGAGCGGGCTGGTGGTTTGGGCGGCGTAAAAAACTGAGCGTCCGGTAAAAGAGACGCAGAGGAGGGGACTGCCATGACCTGGCTTCGGTATTTTTCTGTTCTTCTTTGGGGCTTGCTGCTGGCACAGCTGTCGCATGCGAGTGGCCCGGTATTTATCCCGTCGCAGGACGGCAAGCTGCAGATTCCCGGCTACTGGTTCGACACCGGCGACAAGGATCCGCGGCCCGTCATCATCGGCCTGCATGGCTGCGGCGGCGGGCTCGACAGTAAAGGCAATTTTGCCGAGCGGCTCTTCCGGTATGGCGGGTACTTCAACGCGGAGCGCATGCATTTCCTCGCGCTGGACAGCTTCACCCCGCGTGGCCAGAAATCGATTTGCGAGACACCCAACAAGCTCCGCACCATCCACGAAAGCGATCGCCGCGAGGATGTGTTTGCTGCCATCGACTGGCTGGTGAAGCAGCCGTCTGTGGATGCTTCGCGCATTGTGGTCCTGGGCTGGTCGCATGGCGCGCAGACGGTGCTCAGCACTATCGACGCCACAGACAAATACGTGCAGGCACAGAAGGTGCAGCCGCGCGCCGCCGTGGCTTTTTACCCTGGCTGCCTGCTGAACAACAGGATGTGGAACTATGAAGTCCATGTGCCGCTCCTGATCATGATCGGCGAGCTCGACGACTGGACACTGGCCCCGGAGTGCGTCACCCTGCATGGG
>NZ_JBFUAZ010000508.1:0-3115 GCF_056406035.1 Polaromonas sp. P1_E1_2
GTGCCGCTCTGGCTGCAGCAGGTGACCGCCGCCTATTCGCGCAGGACGCTGCCGGCGTTGGCCATGGCCGTCGCGGCTCCGGGCAAGGCGCTGCAGGCGGGCGCCCAAGTCAGCCGCGGCTTCCTGTTGCGCAGCTTGGGCACAGCCCTGGTGCCGGTGGTGCTCGCGCTGGCGACTCTGGGCGGCACCTGGTGGTATGTGGTCATCCATTCGCAGGCCGACAACATCGCCCAGGTGGCGGCGGCACGCACCGCCAAGGCCGCAGCGCCGGCGGGCGGAGGCCTGCAAGGGCCCGCAGTCAGCGGCGAAGTCCAGGAACCACCGACGGAGAGCGGCGTGAAGGAGCCGCCGGCCGCCGAAGGCGGCCTCCAGGAACCACCTGCGGAAGAAGGGCTGAAAGAACCCGGCGACACGGTCAAGGAGCCGGCCGAAGCCGGCGGCTTGCAGGCGCCGCCGGGATCGGAAGATGCGAAGCCATCGACAGCGACAACCACCGCCGACGCACCACTGCAGGAAATAGGCGAGCCCTCGGGTTCGGGGCCACAGACCGCACCCGTGCCCGAGTCCTTCTACACGGGCTTTGCCATCGCCTGCGTGCTGATGGCGGGACTGCTGCTGTGGTACTACCGGCGCTTCGACGCCGAGCAGTTCGAGATCCTGCGGATGCTGGTGAGCTCGGTCATGCCGCTCGCGCTGCTAACCATCGTCGTGCTGGGGGTCATCCTGTTCGGCATCACAACCGCCACCGAATCGGCGGCCGTCGGCGCGGCCGGCGCCTTTCTCATGGCTTGGCATGCCGGCACGCTGGACTTTCAGAAAATCAAGGAGGCGGTGTTCCTGACCTGCAAGACGACCTCCATGGTGTGCTGGCTGTTTGTGGGTTCAGCACTCTTCTCCGCGGTTTTCGCTCTGCTGGGCGGCCAGCGCGTCGTCGAGGAATGGGTGATGTCGATGAATCTGACACCACTGCAGTTCCTGCTGCTGTCGCAGGCCATCATCTTCGTCCTGGGATGGCCACTGGAGTGGACCGAGATCATCGTGATCTTCGTGCCCATCTTCCTGCCGCTGCTGCAGCATTTCCAGATCGATCCGATTCTTTGGGGCGTGCTGGTTTTCGTGAACCTGCAAGCGGCCTTCCTGTCGCCGCCCGTGGCGATGTCGGCTTTCTACCTGAAGGGGGTGTCGCCACCCCATGTGACCATCAACCAGATCTTCGCCGGCATGATGCCCTACATGCTGATCGTGATCCTGTGCATGGTGTTCATGTACGTCTGGCCCGGGTTGACGCTCTGGCTGCCTAAATACCTGTACGGGTAAACAGCCCGGAAGCCATTGGGCCCCAGGCTTTGGCAAAGAGGGGCGCTCCGCGTCCCTTTTTTTGCTCGCACCGCTACAGGGCGCACACTTGATCGGCGCCGGCTTACCGGCTAAGATTGACGTTTACGTAAACGTCAATCAAACAGATCACAGATCGACGGCCCAACCGCCGCCCGGAGACAACCATGACCGACATGTCCGCTGAATACAAAGCGCTCGCCAGCTACCGCCCTACTCACAAAGTGCGCTTCATCACGGCGGCCAGCCTGTTTGACGGTCATGATGCCGCCATCAACATCATGCGGCGCATCCTGCAGAGCATGGGCGCGGAGGTCATCCACCTGGGCCACAACCGCAGCGTGGACGAAGTGGTCACAGCCGCCCTGCAGGAGGACGCGCAAGGCATCGCTATCAGCTCCTACCAGGGCGGGCATGTCGAGTACTTCAAGTACATGGTCGACCTGCTCAAAAGCCGCGGCGGCGAACACATCCAGGTGTTCGGCGGGGGCGGCGGCGTCATCGTGCCGCCCGAAATCCGCGAGCTGCATGCTTACGGCGTCACCCGCATCTACAGCCCTGAAGACGGCCAGAAGATGGGCCTGGCCGGCATGATCGGCGAGATGGTCATGCGCTGCGACAAAGACCTGACCAGTTTCGCGCCCAAGAACGTCACGGCCATTGAAGGCCACGGAGAGATGAACTGGCGGGCGCTGGCGCAGTTGATCACGGCGCTGGAGAATGGCAAGGCCGACGCGGCGCTGGTGGACAAAGTCCGCACGCAGGCCTCCACCTGCAAGATCCCTGTGCTGGGGATTACGGGCACTGGCGGCGCCGGCAAGTCTTCATTGACCGACGAGTTGATACGCCGCCTGCGCCTGGACCAGAACGACAAATTGCGCGTGGCAGTCATCAGTATCGACCCGTCTCGCCGCAAGAGTGGTGGCGCGCTGCTCGGCGACCGCATCCGCATGAACGCGATCAACCCCTGGACTGTCCCCCTGGCAGGACAGAAGGACGCCGACAGCGGTCAACGCGTCTTCATGCGCTCACTGGCCACGCGCGACTTCGGCTCCGAAATCAGTCAGGCCCTGCCCGACGTGATCGCCGCCTGCAAATGCGCAGGGTTTGACCTGATCGTGGTCGAGACCTCCGGCATAGGCCAGGGCGATGCCGCCATCGTGCCGCATGTGGACGTGCCCATGTACGTGATGACGCCCGAATTCGGCGCCGCCAGCCAGCTCGAGAAAATCGACATGCTGGACTTCGCCGAGTTCATCGCCATCAACAAGTTCGACCGAAAGGGTTCGCTCGACGCCCTGCGCGATGTCTCAAAGCAAGTGCAACGCAACAAGGAAGCCTGGGGCACGCCGGCCGACAAGATGCCGGTCTTCGGCACCATGGCTGCGCGCTTTAACGACGACGGCGTGACGGCCCTCTACCAGGCGCTCAAGCCGCGCCTGGCCGCGTTGGGCCTGGCGCTTGAGGGCGGTGTGCTACCCGCGGCCGAAGTGCGCCACAGTACCAACCAGACGCCGGTGGTGCCGGCCGCGCGAACGCGCTACCTGGCCGAAATCAGCGACACGGTGCGCGGCTACAAAAAACGTGCCCGCGCGCAAGCCCAACTGGCGCGCGAGGTGCAGCAGCTCAAGGCCGCGGCCTCCATGCTCAAGATCGACAAGCCCGACCGCGCGCCAGCCGCCGAAGCCGCGCTGGACCTGGCCGGTCACCGCAAGACGCGCATGGACGCCGATGCCCGCGCCCTGCTCGCCCAGTGGCCCGACATGCAGGCCGCCTACGC
>NZ_JBFUAZ010000509.1:0-3113 GCF_056406035.1 Polaromonas sp. P1_E1_2
ACATAGAGCACGCCGTTGTGGGCGCGCGCCAACAGCCCGGGCGCCAGGCGCACCTGGCCGTCGCGCAGCACGTCTTCCACATTCAGCGTGCCCACCAGTTGCTCCAGGCTGGCGGCCAGCGGCAAGGTGACAAAGGGCGCACCGGGCAGCAGCGCGGCCAGCGCACGGGCCGCGGTGGACTTGGCTGTGCCGCGTGGGCCGCTGATCAGCACACCGCCAATGCCGGGGTCAATGGCGGCCAGTTGCAGCGCGCGCTGCAACTGCGGCTGGCCCACCAGCGCGGTGAAGGGAAAGGCCGCACGGGTGGCGGGCTCAACGGATATATTCAGTTCAGGAATATTCATGGTCGTGTTCATGGCAAGGGTCCTTCTCCGTGTTCTTCTAGCCGGCGCTCCAGCGCCAGCAAATGGTCTTCGATGCGTTCGCGGTGCTCGCCTGGCGCCTCCCACAGGCCGCGCTGCATGGCCTCCAGCAGGCGCTCACCAATGCTGCGCAGTGCGCCGGGGTTGTGCTGCTGCAAAAACGCGCGGTTGGTGTCGTCGTGCAAATAAGCATCGGCCACCAGCGCGTACTGATGGTCGCCCACCACGCCTGTGGTGGCGTCAAATGCAAACAGGTAGTCCACCGTGGCGGCCATCTCAAAAGCCCCCTTGTAGCCATGGCGGCGCACGCCCTCCAGCCACTTGGGGTTGACGGCGCGCGAACGCACCACGCGCGCCACTTCTTCGCCCAACGTGCGGATACGCGGCGCACCGGGCACGCTGAAGTCGCCGTGGTACAGCGTGGCCGGTGCGCCCGCCAGGTGTTCGACTGCCACCGCCATGCCGCCCTGGAACTGGTAGTAGTCGTCCGAATCGAGCACGTCGTGCTCGCGGTTATCCTGGTTGTGAAGTACTGCGTCCAGACCGGTAAGGCGCTGCTCAAAGCTGCCGCGCGCTGGTGCGCCATGCTCGCCCTGCCCGTAGGCAAAGGCACCGGCGCGCAGATAAGCCTGGGCCAGGTCGGCGCCGTCGTTCCAGCGGCCGCTGGCCATGACCTCCTGCAGACCAGCGCCATAACCGCCGGGGCGCGGGCCAAATACGCGCCAGGTGGCTTCGCGCTGGGCGTCTTCCGCACTCAATCCCTTGGCTTCTGCCTCAGCGGCTTCGCGCTGCACACGGGCGCGGATGGGGTTCACGTCGTCGGGCTCGTCCTCTTCGCTGATCGCGGCCACGGCACGCACCGCAGTGTCGAACAAGTCAATCACATTGGGAAAGGCATCGCGAAAGAAACCCGACACGCGCAAAGTCACATCCACGCGCGGACGGTTCCTGATGGCCATGGGCAGCACTTCAATGTCCACCACCCGGCTGCTGCCGTCGGCCCACTTGGGCCGTACACCCAACAACGCAAAGGCTTGTGCAATATCTTCGCCGCCCGTGCGCATGGTGCTGGTGCCCCACACCGACAG
Source organism: Polaromonas sp. P1_E1_2 (assembly GCF_056406035.1). Taxonomy (NCBI): domain Bacteria; kingdom Pseudomonadati; phylum Pseudomonadota; class Betaproteobacteria; order Burkholderiales; family Comamonadaceae; genus Polaromonas; species Polaromonas sp. P1_E1_2. The sequence goes on from NZ_JBFUAZ010000509.1 coordinate 1,451, forward strand.
GCCCAGGCAGCGCAGCATCTCGCCATGGTCTTGCAGGTGGCGCTCAATCACGCGCTCAGCCGCCGCGGCGCCCATGGCGTAGGCGGTCTGTGTGGGCACGGCGCGCGTGTCCACCGAATAGAAGTTGCGGCCGGTGGGCAGCACGTCAGGCCGGCCACGCGAGGGTGCACCGCTGGGGCCGGCAGACACAAACTTGCCTGACAGGCCGCGCAGGCATTGAGCAATCTCTTGCGGGCCGCAGGCGTCCAGCCGCGGACGCAGCACCTGGCGCATCCGTTGCAGCACCGGGGCGGTGTGCGGCCAGGCAGTGGCATCCCAGGGTGCATGGGCCACCACGTAGTCAGCGACAAGCTGGCGGGCCAGCAGCTCCAGCCGCTCGCGTGTATGGCCGGCGTGACGCCAGGCTTCGGTACTCATGTCTTGCAACACCGGAGGGAATGGGCCGCCCCAAGGTGCGGCCCATTCGGGGCTCAACACGCTGAAGCCGCCCACACTATCCAGCTTCAAATCCTGAGCCAATGCCATCAGCAAGCTGCGCTGGCCGGCGGCCGTACCACCTGGAAAACGCGCCAGCGCCACCAGCGTGTCGATTTGCTGGCGGCCCTGTGGTGATGTGCCCAGGATGTGCAGCCCATCGCGGATTTGAGATTCCTTGATCTCGCACAGGTAGGCGTCCAGCCGCAGCAGCAGCGCCTCACGGCTGGCGTCATCAGTGGGTTTGGCAAAACCCAGCTCCGCATGCAGGCCTTCACTGAGCACGCGCTCCAGGATGTCGACGCGCAGGCGTTGGGCGCGGCGTGGGTCCAGTGACAGGGCCTCGTAATACTCGTCCATCTGCCGCTCCAGCTTTTGCAGCGGGCCGTAGGTTTCGGCGCGGGTCAGGGCCGGCATCAGGTGGTCGATGATGACGGCCTGCGTGCGGCGCTTGGCCTGGCTGCCCTCGCCGGGATCGTTGACGATGAAGGGATACAGGTGCGGCAGCGGGCCCAGGATGGCGTCGGGCCAGCAGTTGGCGCCTAGCGCCACGCTTTTGCCGGGCAACCATTCCAGATTGCCGTGTTTGCCCACATGCACCACCGCGTCGACCGCAAACTGGCGGCGTAGCCAGAAGTAAACCGCCAGGTAGTTGTGCGTGGGCACCAGGTCGGCGTCGTGATACGTGGCAACCAAATCCAGGTCTCGCCCGCGCGCGGGCTGGATGCCGACAAACACATTCCCCAGGCGCAGGCCGGAGACCATGAAGCGGCCGCTGCGCACCATGGGGTCCTGTTCGGGGGAGCCCCACAGCGCGTTCACTGCGTCGCGGCTGGCAGCGTCCAGTTGGTTGAAGTCCTGCAGGTAGTCGGCCATGGCAAGACTCTGGCCTGCCGGCCGGATATCGTTCGCGTCCAGGTTGTTGGTCACGCCTGCCATCAGCGCGGCGATCAGTGCGTCACCGCCTTCGGGCAAGGCACCTGTGACATAACCTGCGTCCTGCATGGCGCGCAGCAGGGCCACCGTGGAGGCCGGGGTGTCCAGACCCACGCCATTGGCCAGGCGCGCGTCATCGTTGGGGTAGTTGGCCAGGATCAGCGCGACGCGTTTGTCAGAATTTGGCTTGTCGCGAAGTACGCACCACCGGCGCGCCAGCTCAGCCACAAAGGCCATGCGTTCGGGTTCGGGC
>NZ_JBFUAZ010000510.1:0-3104 GCF_056406035.1 Polaromonas sp. P1_E1_2
TTTCGAGGTCGCGAATATTTCATCCACTGCCGTACGTATCTCGGGGTTGATTTCGCTATTGTCGAGGACAATTGCAATGTCACCAAGCCTGACGTTGTTCTGAACAAGTTCGACCTCGCTGGTGCGCAGCCAAGAGAGGAGATCGGTGGCCGTTGTAGCGGTAACCTCGCGTAGTTCAACGTCGAGTTTCTTAGCCGCCTCGATCGCAGCGGGTGAGAAACCTGTGGTCGAGACAGCTGTGATTTTATTGAAATTGAAGAGCGCCTGCCGACCCGCCAGTTGCTGCACCCACTCACTTGGCGCTGCACCTGCGCTAGGTCGATTTCGGCACTCGATTAGCCAGGAAATATTGGTGCTGCCGAATTTCCCTTTGACGACAACATCGAACTCGGCAAGTTGTGCACCGCGTTCATCGAACAATTTCTTGTTCACCTGTACATCAAATCCGTCTTGAGCAAGGGATTGTTCGACGAATTCGACTAGTTTCTCCAGAGATCTCCCATCGTTGCGCATGTCCGCCCTCCTGAGTAAGGAGACTCAGTGTACTTTCCGTCGCGTAACGCAGGATGACGTTTGCTTCGATCTCAAGCAGACATTCGCTAGTGACCTAATCTGAGCGTACGGCAATCGTCAATGTGAACGTCAATGTCGATCGAGGATTGTTTTGATCTGGTTGACCTCGAGCAACGATTCAGCAGCGAGGTCCATAGCGGTGCAATTTCTAACGATTCGGGGAGTGAAATCAAGCGCTGGACAGTAAATGACGCCGAAGGATCCTGTGTGGCAGTAGGCTGTGAGAACACCGAATCTATCTCCCGGTGACGAGCCGATGGCCCATTCGTTCGCGCCTGCTGGCGCACCACCGAAAGTCACAGGCGCCATGGGACCGGGTTGGACGGGTGTTGGTCGTCCTTCGATCGTGAGTCGTTGAACATAAATAAAACCATCGTTCTCGCTGTGCCGCAGTGCGACCGTGAATCCATCCACGATTTGGAGTGCTGAGTCTGGGCTGCGGATCACTGCATCAAGTGCCTGCATCGCAACAACGAGGGGTGGGAACGTTGGCACCGTGATGGCAAGTTGATGCTCGTGATGCAGAAAGTTGTTGTATGCGACGTTGCTTCCAACGTACCCGGCATCCACGCACATGATTTCTCCATGCTTGACCGTGAAAAGCTCCGAGTCCCGGGTGTCCAGTTCAAATGCGGCGATGAACTCTACCATCGTATCGTCGTCCCGTTGCAGTGAGCGCCGGTGGTGATCCAGGAGGTAGTTAAGGACGGCGGTTTTGTTAAAAAGGTCAACTCCGCGCGTGTGGATACCCTCAATTGCCTTCTTGGCACTCCCGATGTCGTGGGCGAATGCGATGGTGACACCAGGATGAAGCAAAACAATTTTCAGTCCGCCGATGAAATTTTTTTGCCCAACCCGACCGTCTGCGATGTCCGGCGTGAATTTCGTGTCGCCGACCATGTAGATGCGACCCTCACTTCGTCGCGCTACTACCAGCGTCATACAAGGCCGATATGTTGGTTCATGAGCTATTTTGGCTACAAGTTCGGAAGTGAAAGATTCAAATGTGTCCTCTTTCAAAAAGAGGCACTCTGAATGTTATTTTTCGGCCGCCGYAGCCCGCAACTTATCCTTCTTGCTAGGCCGCTTCCCCTTGACCCCGCCGGTCCCCGCAGGGTCTGCCGGATTCACCGCCGCCACCTCCACCGGCTCAAACCCCACGACCTGCTCACGCGCCACCTTAATGCCCAGGCGCTTTTCGATCAGCTTAAAGTGAGCCTCGGTCGCCGCGCTCACAAAACTCACGGCAATACCCGATTCGCCGGCGCGGCCGGTACGGCCTATGCGGTGGGTGTAGTCCGTCACTGAGCGCGGCAAGTCGTAGTTCACCACCACGGGCATCTGCGCAATGTCGATGCCGCGTGCGGCGACATCTGTGGCCACCACCACCTGCACGGCCTTGATCTTGAAGTCCTGCAGCACCTGGGTGCGTTTGCCCTGGCTGAGTTCRCCGTGGAAGGGTTCGGCTTCTATGTCTACTTTTCGCAGTTTGTCGGCCACGATCTCGGCGGCGTGTTTGGTGGCGACGAAGACCAGCACGCGTTCCCATTTTTCGGTCTGCACCAGGTGGCGCAGCAGCTGGGTGCGGCGGGGGGCGTCGACTTCAATCGCGCGTTGGGTGATGTCGGGCACGGCTTGCACCACAGCCTCTACCTCGATGCGCTGCGGGTTGTGCAGCAGGCTGGCCGCCAGCGCTTCAATTGCGGGCGGGAAGGTGGCTGAAAAAAACAATGTCTGGCGTTTGGCCGGCAGCAGGGCGAGGATGCGGTTCAGCTCTTCGCCAAAGCCCAGGTCCAGCAGCCGGTCGGCTTCGTCGAGCACCAGGGTGCCGGTGTTGCCCAGCGTCAAGGCATTGTGGTCAATCAGATCGAGCAGGCGGCCGGGTGTTGCGACGACGATGTCGGCGCCGCCGCGCAAATTCATCATCTGTGGGTTGATCGACACGCCACCAAACACGATGGCCACTTTGATCCGTTTGGGCAGGTATTTGGCAAAGCTGACGATGGCCTCACCGACCTGCGCGGCCAGCTCGCGTGTGGGCACGAGGATGAGGGCGCGCACGGGCCGATGCTGACCGGTAGCTGAGGTTTGTGAGTTGGCTAGCTGCTGCAGCAGCGGCAGCGAAAAAGCCGCCGTCTTGCCCGAACCCGTCTGGGCCGAGCCGAGCACGTCGCGCCCTTCAAGAATGGCCGGAATGGCGGCGGACTGGATGGGGGTGGGCGCGGTGTAGCCTTTTTCCTCCAGGGCGCGCAGCAGCAGCGGCAAAAGCGAGGGCGTAAAACCGAGTGAGCTAAAGGGCATGGGGAAAGTGTGAAGGAGAGAAGAAGGGGAGGGCCGCGCGCAGGGTGCGTGCGGTGAGGCGGTGCGCTGCCGTCTGAAGCCCCAAGTTTAAGCCTCGGGCCTTCTTCAAGGCTGTATTTGGCGGGTGGGTGGTGGCTGCATTGCCTTGTGCATCTACCTGCCCCACGAGGCTGCTATGAAAAATATAGCTGCTCGCGCACGTTCTTATTGGGCTGCAGCCACTATTTGCT
>NZ_JBFUAZ010000511.1:0-3102 GCF_056406035.1 Polaromonas sp. P1_E1_2
ACCCCACCCTGCGCAAGCTGGTTGACTGGCACATTGCCGAAGGGACCGACTGCATCGGCGTGGTCGGCACCACCGGCGAATCCCCAACCGTCAATGTCGAAGAACATTGCGAAATCATCCGGGTGTCGGTGGAGCAAGCCAAAAAGCGCGTGCCTATCATGGCCGGCTGCGGCGCCAACTCAACCGCCGAAGCCATCGAATTGGCCAAATTTGCCAAAGGCGTCGGCGCGGACTGCCAGCTGCAGGTCGTTCCCTATTACAACAAGCCCACCCAGGAAGGCCAGTACCGGCACTTCAAGGCGATTGCGGAAGCGGTTGGCGACCTCCCCACCGTGCTTTACAACGTGCCCGGCCGCACCGTCGCCGATATGGCGCATGCCACCGTGCTGCGCCTGGCCCAGGTGCCCGGCATTGTCGGCATCAAGGAAGCCACCGGCAACATCGAGCGCGCCCAGTGGCTGATCAAGGAAGTGCCCAAGGGCTTTGCCGTGTATTCAGGCGACGACCCGACCGCCGTGGCGCTGATGCTTTGCGGCGGCCAGGGCAATGTCAGCGTGACGGCCAACGTCGCGCCTCGCCTCATGCACGAGCTGTGCGTGGCCGCCGTGGCCGGCGATGCCCGCCGCGCCATGGAGCTGCAACTTAAATTGCTGCCGCTGCATCGAAACCTGTTTGTCGAAGCCAACCCGATTCCCGTCAAGTGGGCCATGGCCCGGATGGGCCTTTGCGGCGGCACATTGCGCCTGCCGATGACGCCGCTGGAAACATCGAACGAAGCCGCCGTGGAAAGCGCCCTGCGCATCTGCGGCCTGGTCTGATTTGCCTGATCTGATTTTTAAGGGAACCCAAGTGAAGATATTGCCAACACATCCTGCATTTTCCAAAGCCCGGAGCGCCGCCACCGTGTCTGCACTGGTTGCCCTCGGTCTGCTCGCCGGCTGCTCCTCCATCAGGGATGTGATGGAAGGCGAACGCGTCGACTACAAAAGCAGCGGCGCCAAAGCCCCTTCCCTGGCGATCCCTCCCGACCTCACACAACTGAGCCGCGAAACCCGTTATGTGGTGCCCGGCACCGCGGTGTCCGCCAGCAGCTACCAGGTAGGCCAGCCAACCCAGGCCGTGCAGACAGCCGCTGTGACCGTGGGCGACGTTCGCATCGAGCGCGCGGGAAGCCAGCGCTGGCTGGTGGTGAACCGGCCCGCAGACAAGCTCTGGACGCCCGTGCGTGATTTCTGGCTGGAGAGCGGCTTCCTGCTGTCCCAGGACCAGGAAAACCTCGGCATCATGGAAACCGATTACGCTGAAAACCGCGCCAAGCTCCCGCAGGATTTCATCCGCAACACCATCGGCAAAGTATTCGACAGCCTTTACTCCACCGGTGAACGCGACAAGTTCCGCACACGGCTGGAGCGCCGTCCTGATGGCGGCACGGAAATCTATGTCAGCCACCGCGGCATGGTCGAGGTGTTGACCGGCGTCAAAGCCGGCCAAACCGGCGGCGACAGCACCATGTGGCAACCGCGCCCTGCCGACCCGGAGCTGGAAGCCGAATTCCTGCGGCGCCTGATGGTCAAGCTGGGTGTCACGCAAGAGCAATCGAAGGCCCTGGTGGCCGCCGGTGCAGACAAACAGACCTCGCGGATCGCCACTGTCAACAGCCAGCCCGTCGTGCAGATCGACGAAGGCTTTGAACGTGCATGGCGCCGCGTCGGCCTGGCACTGGACCGCACCGGCTTCACGGTTGAAGATCGCGACCGCAGCCAGGGAACCTACTTCGTGCGCTACGTCGAGCCCATCGTGAACAAAACCGAGCCCGGTTTCTTCAGCAAGCTGTTCAGCGGCTCGCCAGCCGCCGTGCCGCCGTTGAAGTACCGTATCGCCRTCAAGAGCCAGGGTGAAAGCACCACGGTATCGGTCCTCAATGCCCAGGGCGCCCCTGAAGCATCGGCCAATGCCCAGCGCATCATCCAGGTGATTGCCGACGATCTGCGATAAATCCCGGTTCGTGACCCTGTTCATCCCGACTGACGATTCCATACCGGTGTGTTGAGGTTCAAAAGTCTGGGCAGTGGCAGTTCAGGCAATGCCACACTGGTTGAAGCGTCAGGAATCACGCCGCTTCGCGTTCTTGTCGACTGCGGGCTAGGRCTCAAGCACCTGCTCTACAGGCTCGGTGAGGCGGGCCTGCAACCCGAAGACATTCACGCCGTGTTCATCACCCATGAGCACGGTGACCACGTCGGTTGCGCCCGGTCACTGTCGCTTCGCTACCGGATCCCGGTCTGGATGAGCCATGGCACCCACGCAGGCATAGGGGCACCGGATTTTGACGGGTTGCTGCACAAGGCGCGCGACGGTAAAGCCATTGACCTCGGCGGCATGCAGCTGACGCCTTTTACGGTGCCCCACGATGCCCGGGAACCCCTGCAACTGAGCTGTACCGACGGATCGGCAAAGCTGGGCATCCTCACTGATCTCGGTCATGCCACTTCGCATGTACTGGAAAACCTTGGGGGCTGCGACGCCCTGATGCTGGAGTGCAACCACGATTCCGACATGCTGGCCCAATCGTCCTATCCCGCATTCCTGAAGCGGCGGGTGGGCGGCCAATTTGGGCATCTTTCCAATACGGCCGCAGCGGATGTCGCCCGCGGCGTCATGCATCAGGGGCTACGCTACCTGGTGGCAGCCCATCTCAGCGCGCAAAACAACCGGCCGGAGCTGGTGCAAAACCTGATGGCCGCAGCCGTGGGTTGGGACGCGGAAGACATCATTGTGGCCAGGCCCGACGTCGGCACACGCTGGATCCATATCTGAGGAAGGGTCGTGGGCCCTGCAATGCGGGTGCATGCCGTCCATCGCGGCAAACAAGCGTCCATAAAAAAGCCGCCTCGCGGCGGCTTTTTTCGACTCGCTGAAGAATTACTTCGCAGCGCTGGCTGGAGCGGCCGTAGCAGCGGCTGCAGCGGCAGCGGCGTCAGCAGCAGGTGCCGAGGCGGCAGCAGCCGGAGCGGATGCAGCAGCGGCAGGAGCCGATGCGTCAGCAGCAGGGGCTGGAGCTGGAGCTGGTGCAGCAACTGGTGCCGGTGCTGGAGCTTCTTC
>NZ_JBFUAZ010000512.1:0-3098 GCF_056406035.1 Polaromonas sp. P1_E1_2
GGGCATGGCGGTGCGTGAGTTGATAGAAGCGGCGTGGATTCCGCGTCTGGAAGAATTCAAGCCCGAGATGATTTTCATCAGCGCCGGTTTTGATGCGCACCGCGACGACGACCTGGGCCAGATGGGACTGGTCGAGCAGGACTACGCCTGGATCACCCAGCGCCTGAAGGACGTCGCCAGGCGCCATTCGCAAGGCCGTATCGTCTCGTCGCTTGAAGGTGGCTACAACCTGAATGCGCTGGCGCGCAGCGTGGAAGCGCATATTCGCGTCCTGGCCGATTTGTAGGGCATTCATGAGTGCCGTATCTGCTGAGCTTTCGGCTCCCGTGCTTCACACGCATGACGCGCGCGGTGTCCACCGCCTGGTGCTGAACCGGGCGGCCGCCTTCAACACGCTCAATGAAGATGTCCTTGGGGCGCTACAGGCTGCGCTGAATGCGATAGCGGTCGACCCTGCAGCACGTGCGGTGGTCATTTCCGCGCAAGGCAAGGCGTTTTGCGCCGGCCATAACCTGAAAGACATGYGCGCCCGGCCCGAGCTGGCTTATTATCAGAAGCTTTTTGCGCAGTGCACGCGCGTGATGCTCAGCATCCAGAGGCTGCCGGTACCGGTGATTGCGCAGGTGCAGGGCCTGGCCACCGCGGCCGGGTGCCAGCTGGTGGCCCAATGTGATCTGGCGGTGGCCTCCAGCAATGCGACTTTTGGCGTGAATGGCATCGATGTGGGCCTCTTTTGCGCCACGCCCAGCGTGCCGCTGGTGCGCAACATGCCCGCCAAGCAGGCCATGGAAATGCTGATGACGGGAGACTTCATCACGGCCGACGAAGCGCGCGTGCGCGGGCTGGTCAACCGTGTCGTGCCGCTGGATTCGCTGGGCGCCGAAGTCGAAAAACTCTTGCAGTCGCTCCTGTCCAAACCGCGCGAAGCACTCGCCATGGGCAAGGAGCTTTTTTACCAGCAACGTGAAACCGGCATCGAGGCCGCCTACCAATTGGCGGGCCAGTCCATGGCCTGCAACATGGCCCATGCCACGGCACAGGAAGGTGTGCAGGCCTTCATCGAAAAAAGGAAACCCCAATGGCCAGCGCCGGCGCCCTGACGACCCGTTCTGCTCCTCCCGTCCGCATTGATGCGCTGGATGACTGGTTTGCGGCACTGGCCCAGCCTACCGCCCTCACGGAGCTGGCCGCGCTGATTTCCTGCGCGTTGCTGGCCTGGCTGGTGGTGCGCATGGCGGGCCGCGCACGTATGGCGGTCGATGGGACTTCCATCCTTTTCGGGCGGCGCGTGATTGACGGCGTGCTGTTTCCGCTGCTGCTGCTTTTCTTTGCCAATGCGGTGCAGGTCCTTTTGGCGAGGACCTTTCCGTTGGCGGTATTCAAGGTAGCCATTCCCGTGCTGCTGTCGCTGGCGGTGATCCGCCTGGGGGTCAAGGTGCTGCAGGTGGCCTTCAAGGACGCACCGCTGGTGCGGGCCCTGGAGCGCACCATCTCCTGGCTGGCCTGGATCGCCATGGTGCTGTGGGTCAGCGGCTTCTTGCCTGTGATACTTGACGAGCTCGACGACATCAAGTGGAAGGTCGGCAACTCGACGTTGTCGGTGCGCACCATGCTTGAAGGCGCGGTGACAGCCGGTGTGGTGCTGCTGATCACCTTGTGGATATCTTCGGCCATCGAGGCGCGCCTGCTGCGTTCGGCCACCGGCAACGAGCTCTCCCTGCGCAAGGCTGTCAGCAATGCGGTGCGTGCCATGCTGATGTTTGTCGGCCTGATGCTGGCGCTGTCGTCGGTGGGCATTGACCTCAGGGCGTTGTCGGTGCTGGGCGGCGCGGTAGGCGTGGGTGTGGGCTTTGGCCTGCAGAAGCTGGCGGCCAACTACGTGAGCGGCTTTGTCATGCTGGCCGAGCGCAGTGTGCGCATCGGTGACAACGTGCGGGTGGACACCTTTGAAGGGCGCATTACCGATATCAATGCGCGCTACACCGTGGTGCGTGCACCGTCCGGGCGCGAATCCATCGTGCCCAACGAGATGTTCATCAGCAGCCGTGTTGAAAACCTCTCGCTCAGCGATACGCAGGTGCTGCAGTCCACCGTGGTGTCGGTGAGCTATGACAGCGACGTCGAGCTGGTGATGGGCCTGCTCAGTGAAGCCGCGCTCAAGCAGGACCGTGTGCTGCGCGACCCTGGCCCCAGCGTCAATCTGACCCACTTTGGCGTCGACGGGCTCGAGTTCACGCTCAACTACTGGATGGTTGATCCCGAAAACGGCCAGCAGAACCTGCGCTCGCGTGTCAACCTCGCCGTCCTGGAGTCGCTGCGTTCGCACGGCATCGAAATTCCGTACCCGCAGCGTGTGGTGCATACCCGCGTGAGCATTTCGGAGAATGCAAAAAGCGCGGAGGGCGAGAAGGGCGCTACCGGTGCCAAGCCTTCCTGAGCAGCCCACAAACGGCCTGCAGCGCGTCTTTTCCCTGTTCCGTCACCTGTCGCCGCATCGGCAGTTGACGCCTGAAAGACACCTGCAGGCCAAGGGTTGGGCAGGATGCTCTAATTCCGTGTGTCCGGCCCTCTATAATGAAAAATAGAACGATCGTTCTTTTTCTGCCTGGTTCCCCTTGATACCCTCTGGCAACCAGTTCCGCAGCCCGCATCAGGGGCGCCGCAGCATAGAATGCAGAGCTTACGTTTACGTTAACGTCAATTCAGTCCCGATTTCATTTCGATTTCAATCAGTACTCAATCCATCAACTCTGGAGTCCTCTCATGAAGGTCTTGGTTCCCGTCAAACGCGTTGTGGACTACAACGTCAAAGTCCGCGTCAAATCCGATGGCACTGGTGTCGACATCGCCAACGTCAAGATGAGCATGAACCCGTTTGACGAGATCGCCGTTGAAGAAGCGACCCGCCTGAAGGAAAAGGGCGTCGTGACCGAAGTCATCGCCGTCAGCTGCGGCGTGCTGCAGTGCCAGGAAACCCTGCGCACCGCCATGGCCATCGGCGCCGACCGCGCCATCCTGGTCGAAACCGCCGAAGAACTGCAGCCGCTGGCTGTGGCCAAGCTGCTCAAGGCGCTGGTCGAAAAAGAACAACCCCAGCT
>NZ_JBFUAZ010000513.1:0-3097 GCF_056406035.1 Polaromonas sp. P1_E1_2
GTGCGCACGCCTGCCAAACCTTTCAGCGCCACCGGGGGTCTCAAGCTGCTGCAGGGCAACCTGGGCCGTAGCGTGATCAAGGTCTCCGCCGTGCCTGACGACCGCCATGTCATCGAGGCATCGGCCCGGGTGTTTGATTCGCAGGAAGCCTTGCACATCGCCTTCAGCGCTGGCGAGTTGAACCGCGACGTGGTGTGTGTGGTGCGCTGGCAAGGCCCGCAAGCCAACGGCATGCCCGAGCTGCACAAACTGACGCCGCCGCTGGCCGTGTTGCAGGGCAAGGGATTCAAGGTCGCGCTGGTCACTGACGGCCGCATGAGCGGCGCTTCGGGCAAGGTGCCGGCCGCCATTCATGTGTCGCCCGAAGCCGCTGCCGGCGGCCCGCTGGCCAAGGTGCGCGACGGTGATGTAATTCGTGTGGATGCCATCACTGGCGAATTGAAGGTGCTGGTGAACGATGCAGAATGGACCGCGAGGCCGGTCGACACCATGCCTGCCGATTTGCGCGCGGCCAACGGCATCGGCATGGGACGGGAGCTGTTTGCCGGTATGCGCCGTCACGCGCTGACGGCTGAAGAAGGAGCTTTATCGTGGATGTGAACCTGAACGTCAGCGGAAAACTGACCCCCCTGCAGATCATGCAGGACGCCCCCGTGATACCCGTGATTGTGCTGACCGACGTGAGCCAGGCGGTGCCGCTGGCACGTGCGCTGGTGGCCGGTGGCATTCGCATGCTCGAAGTCACCTTGCGCACGCCGCAAGCGCTGGCCTGCATTGAGGCCATTGCACGCGATGTGCCGGAAGCCGTGGTGGGTGCGGGCACTGTGCGCAGTGCCGCCGATGCCCAAGCCTGCGCCATGGCCGGTGCACGCTTTGCGGTGAGCCCCGGTTACACCCATGCGATGGGACAGGCCTGTAAGGATTCCGGCCTGCCGCTGCTGCCAGGGGTGGCTACCGGAAGCGAGATCATGATGGCGCAGGAGGACGGCCTGACGGAACTCAAATTTTTCCCGGCCATGCAGGCGGGTGGCCCGGCCATGTTGAAGGCCTGGAACGGACCATTCGGCGACGTGCGGTTTTGCCCGACGGGCGGCGTCACGGTGGCCAATGCGCCTGAGTTTCTGGCGCTGCCCAATGTGGTGTGTGTAGGCGGGTCCTGGTTGACCCCTGCGGACACGCTGGCTCGCGGCAACTGGTCACACGTCACTGCACTGGCTTTTCAGGCCTGCCAGCTGGCACGCAATGCTGCCTGAGCCTGGCAGCCTGCCCGCTATTTATGAGGAAAATAGCGCTCCCAGCCTTGCTGGATGAGCGAAAGCCGCTATTAAAAGAATAGCAGCGAAGTGCAATGAACTAACGCAGGCCAGCGCCCGAAGCGCTTTCATCGCGCTGGATCAGCTCAATCTTGTAGCCGTCCGGGTCCGTCACAAAGGCAATCACCGTGGTCCCGCCCTTGACCGGGCCGGCCTCACGCGTGACGTTGCCGCCAGCGGCCTTGATCTTGTCGCAAGCTGCATAGGCGTCAGGTACGCCCAGCGCGATGTGGCCAAAAGCCGTGCCCATGTCGTAGCTTTCGGTGCCCCAGTTGTAGGTCAGCTCGATTTCGGCCTGCGCCGGGTTGCCTTCATAGCCCACAAAGGCCAGGCTGTATTTGTACTCGGGATTTTCCGAGGTGCGCAGCAGCTTCATGCCAAGAACCTGCGTGTAGAAGTCGATGGAGCGCTGGAGACTGCCAACGCGCAGCATGGTGTGTAGGAGTCGCATGGTGATGAAGGTGGGGAGTGGCGGACTGCCCATTGTCGCCAATCTTCGCTCCCTGTGCAGGCCGCATGCGTAGGGATGCAAAGCTGATGGCGATGCATGCCGCGCAATGACCGATGAGGGGCTTCGCGCGGTGGGATTTCCCCGGGACTACCTTGTTGCCGCCAAAGCCTCCAGCATTTTTCCTTGCAGCAACTTCATGTCGCCATTTTTCAGGATGTAGCCATTCATGCCGGCGTTCAAGGCTGTCCTGACATCAAGCTCATCGGAGTTCCCGGAAAGTGCGAGGATAAAAATACCCTGATGCTCCCAATCCCGCGAGCGAATCGCCTGGGTCGTTTGCACGCCGTTCAAACCGGGCATGTTCATATCCATCAAGATCAAATCGACGCTTGGTGTGCTGTCCAGGTGGGCCAGAACCTGGCGCCCCCCTTCGGCCTCCAGCACTGTCAAGCCCCAGCTTTTCAAGCGCTCGCCCACCATGATGCGGTTAAGTTCGTCGTCTTCGGCCAATATGACGGTTCTGCCTTCCAGCACATTGCCGGGGATGGCCGGGCTGGCTGCCTGCCGAGGCGCTTCCGGCGCTGCGGCGGCCTTGCCCATCCCGGTTTGCGGTATTGGGGGGAAGGTCAGCGTGAACTGTGTAAATTCACCGACCGCGGAATCGCAATGAATGTCACCACCAAAGCTTTGCATGGTGCGTTTGCAATACGACAGCCCAAGGCCTGTCCCCTCGGCCTTTCCTGAGGTCATGAAGGATTCAAACAGGTGTGCCAGCACCTCCTTGTCGATGCCCGGGCCCGTGTCTCTGACGGTCACCTTGTGATCGTCTATCGTCAGTACGATTGTTGCGCCGGACTTTTGGTCGAGGTAATAGAGCGCGTTCTTGATCAGGTTGAAGAGCACAAAAACATAAGGGGTTTCGTCCCCGTAAAAGGTGAAGTCCTTCACGACACGCACTGTGACACTGTCACGTAAGTTGCCACCATCACTGCGCAGGTGCCGATCGGGAAAACTGTATTCGTCCACCGCCTTCTGAGTTATTTTTGCGGCGGATAAATACTCAAATTTGCTTCGGTCCACCGCGCTGGACTTGAAGGATCCCAGGATCAGGTCAATCACCTGGTTACCCCTGTGTACAGCGATCTCCCCCATGTTGACAAACTGGCGCATGCGGGAAGTGTGTTCGGCGGGGACCGCGATACCGTTCGCGGGTAGCATTTCCCCGATACTCTCCAGGCTCATCTTGGCCTGTGCGAGCGGGTTGCGCATTTCATGGGCGATCGAGCCGGCAAGGGAGTTTGCAATGCGCAATTTCTCGGCATCTATCTGCTTT
>NZ_JBFUAZ010000514.1:0-3097 GCF_056406035.1 Polaromonas sp. P1_E1_2
GTCGATGCGCGACCTGCTCAATGCCTCGGGTCTGACAAAGGACATACCGGTTTCTGTACTGCCCTTTGTGAGCACCAGCGCCGGCTATGAGAGAAACAGCACCTCGAAGGCATGCGATAGCGCATGCGGCTTCATCTATGTAGCTTCAGGTGAGCCTCACAAAAATCACAAACGGCTCATCGAAGCCTGGACCCTATTGGCACGCGACGGTGCGCGTCCTTCGCTACGGCTGACTGTCGACGCCAAGGCCCACCCGGAACTCTGCGCATGGATCGATGAAAAGAAGGCCCGTTCCAACCTGGATGTTGAAAACCTCGGCGCGAGGCCTCATGACGAAATCCTGCACCTCTACGCCCAGGCGAAGGTGCTGGTTTATCCGTCACTGTTCGAGTCGTTTGGCCTGCCACTGATCGAAGCGCGCCAAGCAGGCCTGGCAATCCTGGCGTCAGAACTCGACTACGTACGCGACGTGGTCGACCCCGAGCAGGTATTCGACCCCCATTCACCGGTCTCCATTGCCAGGGCAGTGAAGCGCTTTCTCGGCCAAAGCGAGCAGCCGCTTCCCCTCATGAACGCCGGCGAATTCCTCGCCCATGTTTTCCCCGAAGAGTGACCCAATTGCGTATCCTGATCGTCAGCCAGTATTTCTGGCCAGAAAGCTTTCGCATCAACGATGTCGCGAAAACGCTCGTTGAAAAAGGCTTCGAGGTCGACGTATTGACCGGCAAGCCCAACTATCCTGAAGGCTCGGTTTTTCCCGGCTACCGGGCTTGGGGCTGCCAGCGTGAATCATGGGCCGGCATCTCGATATACCGGGTACCCCTTGCGCCGCGCCGAAAAAAAGGCGCGTTGAACCTGGTCTTCAACTATCTGTCGTTTGTCGCCTCAGGCACACTTTTCGGTGCGTGGCAGCTGCGGGGCAAACGCTACGACGTCATTTTTGCCTACGGTACTTCGCCGATCCTCCAGGCGATCCCGGCGTTGTTCCTCGGTTGGCTGAAAAACCGCAAGGTTGCCGTCTGGGTCCAGGATCTCTGGCCGGAAAGCCTGGAGGCCACGGGTTATGTGCGTAATCCGCGTGCACTGGCGTTGGTGGGGTCCGTGGTCAAAAGTATCTACGCACGCACCGACCTGCTTCTGGTGCAATCGCAGGCATTTGTGCCCAAGGTTCGCGAATTGGCCGGCGACACACCCATCGCCTACTACCCGAATTCGGTTGACCCGCTATTTGCCGCGCCAGGCGACGCACCTGCGCCTCCGATACCGGTTATGGACAGCGGCGCGTTTTGCGTCGTATTCGCCGGCAATATCGGCGCCGGCCAGGCCGTCGAGGCCATTGTCGAGGCCGCTACCCTGCTCCGCGAGCGTCCGGATGTCCAGTTTGTGGTCGTCGGCCAGGGCAGCCGCCAGGCCTGGATGGCCGAAGAAGCTGCGGCACGCGGGCTCACCAACCTGCACCTGCCCGGCCGTTTCCCGGTCGAATTGATGCCCGGCCTCATGCAAAAGGCCTCAGCGTTACTTGTAACCTTGACCGACCAGCCGATTTTCGCGGCGACCATTCCCAACAAGATCCAGGCCTATATGGCCGCCGGACGACCGATAATTGCCTGTTTGAACGGGGAAGGTGCCCGCGTCGTCGAGGAAGCTGGGGCTGGCCTTTCGGTTCCGGCCGAGAATGCGCCGGCCCTGGCCGCCGCGGTGATCCGGCTGGCTGGGATGGGCGCACCAGAACGCGCCACTCTTGGCGCCAACGGCCAACGGTATTTCAAAGAGCATTTCGACCATGACATGCTGACACATCAGCTCATGGACCACTTCCGCGCACTGGCGGAATCTTCTTGAGGTTTTTCGATGAGAGTTCTTGTATTGGGCGCCAGCGGCATGATCGGCAGCGCCATGATCCGCGTCTTGAGCCAGAAAAAGGATTGGCAGGTCTTCGGCAGCATGCGAAATGCCGCGGCGCTGCGCTTTTTTGAGCCCGCCATCGCCGAGCGCATGCTGACCTTTGTCGATATCAACGACCGCGACAGCGTCATCCGCGCATTTGCCCACGCCCGACCTGACGTGGTCGTCAACTGTATCGGCCTGACCAAGCACCATACCGAAGCTGATGATCCGTTGCTCGCGATTCCCATCAATGCGTTGCTGCCACACCAGCTCGCCGGGCTGTGCCTGGCGGCGTCGGCACGTTTGATCCATATCAGCACCGACTGCGTCTTCTCGGGCKCCAAGGGRCACTACATCGAAGCTGACGCTGCCGATGCAAAAGATGTCTATGGCAAGTCCAAGCTCCTCGGTGAGGTGCTGGGCCAGGGCGCGATCACTTTGCGCACCTCGACAATAGGCCACGAATTGCAAAGCGCTTACGGGTTGCTGGAATGGTTTCTTGCACAACAGGGTTCCTGCAAAGGCTTCAACAAGGCCATCTTTTCGGGTCTGCCGAATGTCGTGTTCGCCGAAATCGTCCGCGACATCGTGATTCCACGGCCTGAGCTGTCCGGCCTGTACCACGTTGGCGCCTCCCCGATCGGCAAATACGACCTGCTCAAGCTGATCGCCGCAGCCTACGGCAAGACCATTGATATTCAGATGGACAATACGTTTACGATGGACCGATCGCTCGATTCCAGCCGTTTCCGCGAAGCGACAGGCTACACCGCACCGGCCTGGCCCGAGCTTATCGACATCATGCATTCCTCCAAACTGTAAGAATCAGCCATGTTTGACAACAAAATACTGATGATCACCGGCGGCACCGGCTCCTTCGGCAACGCCGTCCTCAAACGCTTTCTCTCAACGGAAGTGCGCGAGATCCGCATCTTCAGCCGCGACGAAAAAAAGCAGGAAGAGATGCGGATCGCGCTGAACAATGACAAGCTCAAATTTTACATCGGCGACATCCGCGACTACGACAGCATTCACCAGGCGATGAAGGGTGTCGACTACGTGTTTCACGCGGCAGCACTCAAGCAGGTCCCGTCCTGCGAGTTCTATCCGATGGAGGCGGTGCGTACCAATGTACTGGGCGCAGAGAATGTCATGAACGCAGCGATCGCCCACAACGTCAAGCGCGTCGTCGTCCTGAGCACCGACAAGG
>NZ_JBFUAZ010000515.1:0-3088 GCF_056406035.1 Polaromonas sp. P1_E1_2
TTCATGGCCTGCATGGCCGGGCCGATGAAGGCCTCGGTGGAGGCGCCGGAGAGAACCGACCAGGCTTGTGCAATCAGGTCGATGCGGCATTCATCATTGGTGGAGGAGCCGAGCGGTGCGCCGTTGTCGAAGAACGCCCGGCGGAACCAGGCACCGTCCCAGCCCGCGTCGTGCAGGGCGGCAACCCAGCCGGAGCGGGCCTGGCGCCAGCGTTGCGCGCGGCCGTCGTCGCCGCGCGATGCGGCCAGGGGCAGAAAGTCATTGACCACGCGGCATAAAAACCAGCCCAGCCAGACAGACTCGCCGCGGCCTTCGTGGCCCACGCGGTTCATGCCGTCGTTCCAGTCACCCGTGCCCATGAGCGGAAGGCCATGTGCGCCTATGGCCAGGCTGCGGTCCAGGGTACGGGCGCAGTGTTCGAACACCGTGGCGGTTTGTCCGCTGGTTTGCGGCGCGTAATACGCGTCTTCCGCACCTTCGGGAATCGACGGTCCGTCGATGAAGGCAACCTCTTCATCCAGGATGCTGGTGTCGCCTGTGACCTGGACATACCAGGCGCAGGCATAGGGCAGCCACAGCAAGTCGTCCGAAAAATGGGTGCGCACGCCTTCACCGCCGGGCGCGTGCCACCAGTGCTGGACATCCCCTTCGGGGAATTGGCGCGAGGCGTTCAGCATGATTTGCGCACGCAGGCGGCCCGGTTCAATGACGGCGAAGGCCATGGCGTCCTGCAACTGGTCCCGAAAGCCGAATGCGCCGCCGGCCTGGTAGAAACCGGCCTTGGACCACAGGCGCGACACCAGTGTCTGGTAGAGCAGCCAGCGGTTGACCAGGGCGTCAAACAGCGGATCGGGCGTCTGCACCTGGACTTTGCCCAGCAACCCGGACCAATAAGCCTTGACCTGTTCAAGCGCCTGCGCCGCATCTTTGCCTTGCCAGCTGCGTGCCAGTTGCAGCGCCTGCGTGGCGTCCCCGGCATGGCCGAGGAGGAAGGTGAACGCAAGAGTCTGGCCGGGAGGCAGGGAGAACTCGCCTGCCAGTGCAGAACAGGGGTCCGCACCGCCGGCAGCATTCTGGCCCAGGGCGGAAGGAAGCACCAGCCGGCCTGTTGCGTCGAAAAATTCGCTTCGGTCGCAGGTCCACTCGGGTGTGCCGGGCAAACCGGTCAGCGACAGGAACGCCGTGCTGCCGCCGAAGCCCGCCCGGCTTTCACGCTGCTGCGCAAACACGGCTGTCAGCAGGCTGTCTTTGTCTTTCCACGCATGTATGGTGCGGCGTTCGTGGCGTGCAGCACCCATCTGCCATTCGACCATGGCCAGGGCGCGCAGCTTGCGCGTGGCGCTGCCCTGGTTATGAAGCGTGACCTGCACCAGTTTGACCGGATCAGTTTGATCAACAAAAAAAGTGGTTTCCGCATGAAGCGCACCGTGCTGGCATTCGAATACGGTGTAGCCCTGGCCGTGACGCACACGGCAGGCAGGCGCCGGGCCGTGTTGTGCCGACGGGCTTAATGCCAGCACTTGCTGCGTGTCCACATCCTGCAGCAGATAGTGCTCGAAGGTGGGATCCGCCACCGGGTCGTTGGACCAGGGCGTGACCTGGTGCAGCCGGCTGTTGACTGCCCATGTGTAGCCGGCGCCGGTCTCCGACACCTGAAAGCCGAAAGAGGGATTCGCGATCACGTTGATCCATGGTCGGGGCGGACGATGCAGGCTGTCAACGTCAAACCGGAACTCGCCGGTGCCGGCATCGAAGTGTCCCCGGGGTGTCTGCAGTGCTTCTGGCTGCCCGGTGGCGCTGGCAGAACCGGAGGAGAGTGCCGGCAGCGGACGGGTGGCGGGGCCCGCACGGCGCTGGGCGTTGGCCGTGTTGCGCAGCGCTGCGGCCTGTTGTTCAAGCGGCCTGCCGTCTGCCACAAGAATGACGCGTGCCAACCCCGTCAGTGCGGCTTTTTCCGAGGGCACGATTTCCTGGTCGCGCAGCAGGTAAAAGCCACCGGCGTCGCTGCGCGGAAAGCTATTTTCCGTTTGTTGCAGTGTGCGGTCGCGCAGCGCCAGGATGTCGCGTTGCAAGGGCATCAGGTAGGAGTTGACTTCGCTGTTGAGGATGACCACGTCGGTACCCAGCCCGCAGAAACTCCACCAGGGCTGGGCCCGCAGCAATGAATGCACCAGCGCCATCCCGTTGCTGGAGTGGATGAGCACCAGTACGATGGGTTTGTCTCCCGAGATGCCGAAACGCCAGAGCTGGCGCTGGTCCAGCAGGCCGCGTTCCGCCATCGGCCGGGCACAGCTGTACATCAGTGCGGTGTTGAGGTCCTGCAACGCCGCGTTTTCCTCGGGGTCGACCCCGAGGTCGCGCAGGCGCACCTGGGCCAGCGTGGCGGCCATGCGGGTAGCGCGCTCCACGTGCATGGGCTGCAGGTATTTGTCGATGCGTGCCGCGAGTTCGTCGCTGCTGGACGCGGCGGCTGTGGCAAAGCTGAGCCGGGCCACGCCGCCCGCCGGAATGCGGATGCGAAGACGCAGGCCCGCAACCGGGTCCAGCCCGTTGATGGGTGAGCCGTCCTGGCCGTGCGCCTCTGCCCGCAGTGCCGGGTGGCCGGGCTCGCGGTTACGGCCCAGAAAGGCGCGGCGGTCCGAGATGAAATCGATGGCGCGGACGTTGGCTTCTGAATTGGCGAGGAAATGTGCGACCGCCATGACAGGATCGCCCTGCAGCCGGGGTTTGCGTGACAGCAGCAGGGCGCGCCATTCGGGATGCCAGCGTGTCTGGACAAACAGGTTCGAAAATGCCGGATGGGCCTCGTCGGCGCGCGGATCGGTCAATACCGCTTCAAAGCATGAAATCACGTCGAGCGTCATCTCCGTAGCCGACAGGTTGCGCAGCGTGACGTTGCGCATTTCAGTGTCGTCCTCGGGACTGACCAGTACGCTGGTGCTTGCCTCCAGCTGATCGGAATTCACGTCAAATTGCACGCGGTCCGGCAGGTAGGTGGCCTTGTATTGCCAGCCGGGATGCGGCGCCGGATGTTGCGTCAGGGACCATGCCTGCTCCTGGCCGGACGGACGCAGGTAGATGAAGGTAC
>NZ_JBFUAZ010000516.1:0-3077 GCF_056406035.1 Polaromonas sp. P1_E1_2
GTGCTGGGCATCCCGGTGCGCAAGGTCATCATCCAGGTGGAAGCCGGCCGCAATATCGCCGTGCTGGTCGAGGCCGCCGTGCGCAATGCGATCTTGCAGCTGCGCGGCATCAATACCTACCAGGATTTCGTGGAGCGGCACCGCCGCGCCATGGAACAAGACGATTAGAAGGCGCGAATAAACCTACTGCGCAACCCGATCTTGCACCTGCGGTCCTCGCCGTACGCAAGTACGGCTCCGGTCCTCGATGCAACCTCGGGCTGCTCGCTACGGTTTCTTCACACCTTCTGCGCCGCAGTTTTACTTGCTATTGAATCAATAGCTGCTTGCGCTTGTMYATAAAGGGCTGCAGGCCATTTCTGCTAAAAATTAAGCGTGATGGTGCCGTACCGGTGCGCCGTTGCGGTTGGGGCACTTGTCTTTGGTGCAGTTAGCGTAGATCGACAGTGAATGATCGGCAATGGTGAAGCCCTTGGCTTTGGCGACGGCATTCTGGCGTTTTTCAATCTCGGCGTCGTAGAACTCCTCGACCTTGCCGCAATCGAGGCAGACCAGGTGGTCGTGGTGCTGGCCTTCGTTGATCTCATAGACCGCTTTACCTGATTCGAAATTGCTGCGGTTCAGCAGTCCGGCCTGCTCGAACTGGGTCAGCACCCGGTAGACCGTGGCCAGGCCAATGTCCGAGCGGTCTTCCAGCAGCACCCGGAACACATCTTCGGCTGTCATGTGGCGCTGTTTGCCCGCCTGGAAGATCTCCAGGATTTTCAGGCGTGGCAGGGTTGCCTTGAGGCCGGTGTTTTTCAGTTCGTCGATGTTGCTCATGGGAAAACTCTCTGGGTGAAACCGCTGTGTAAAGCGGTGGTGCGACCCTTCTGGGCAGGTGCCGGCCGGGGGCCCCCAGCCGCTACAATGAACGATCATATCGCTACACCCCCTCACTATGTCAGCCATGCCTGCAAATCATCGTTACAGCGCCAAAACCGCTTTCCTGCTCCTGGCCTGCACGGTGCTGGCGTCCTGCAGCAGCCTGAGCAACATGAGCAGCAGTTCGATCAACCCGGTC
This sequence comes from Polaromonas sp. P1_E1_2, assembly GCF_056406035.1. Lineage (NCBI taxonomy): Bacteria > Pseudomonadati > Pseudomonadota > Betaproteobacteria > Burkholderiales > Comamonadaceae > Polaromonas > Polaromonas sp. P1_E1_2. The sequence continues at coordinate 1,064 of NZ_JBFUAZ010000516.1, forward strand.
AACTGGGTCACGCCCTACAAGGTGGACGTCATTCAGGGCAATTTTGTCTCCAGGGAGCAAGTTGAGCTGCTTCGCCCCGGCATGACGCGTGAACAGGTCAAGGCCATCATGGGAACGCCTCTGATGGCCAGCCTGTTTCATGGCGACCGCTGGGATTACGTCTTTACGCTGAAGCGCCAGGGCGTGGAGCCCCAGTCGTACAAATACACCGTGTTTTTCAAGGGTGACCAGCTGGAGCGCTTTGAAGGCGACGCCATGCCGAGCGAGACCGAATTCATTGCCAAACTGGGCAACCGACGCAAACTGGGCGATGTGCCCGTGCTGGAAGCCACCGAAGAGCAGCTCACCAAGGCTTCCACAAAGGTCAAAGCCAATCCGGCAGCAGCCACTTCGGCGCCCACCAGTGCGCCAGCGGGCTCTCCGTCTGCCTCCTATCCGCCGCTCGAAAGCCCGAAACAGTGAGCGGGGCCGGCTCAATCCAGGCGACCCAGGCCAGACGGCACCGGGTCGCGGTAGCGGGCGCCAGCGGCCGCATGGGCCAGATGCTGATTGAGGCCGTCGGCGCCAGTGCCGACTGCCAGCTGACCGGTGCGCTCGATGTGGCTTCCAGTTCCGCCATCGGCAGTGATGCCGCCGCGTTTTCGGGACGCATGAGCGGCGTTTTGATCAATGCCGATCTTCGGCAGGGCCTGAAAGATTCCGGCGTGCTGATTGATTTCACCCGTCCCGAAGGCACGCTGGCCCATCTGGCGGCTTGCCGCGAGCTGGGCGTCAAGCTGGTGATCGGCACTACCGGATTTTCCGACGCGCAGAAAGCCGAGATAGCCGCTGCGGCCAAAGACATCGCCATCGTCATGGCTCCGAACATGAGCGTAGGCGTCAACGTCACGCTCAAGCTGCTCGAGATGGCGGCTCAGGCCCTTTCTACCGGCTATGACATCGAAATCGTCGAGGCGCACCACCGCCACAAGGTGGATGCCCCGTCCGGCACCGCACTCAAGATGGGTGAAGTGATTGCCGGTGCGCTGGGCCGCGATCTCAAGGATTGCGCCGTCTATGCCCGCGAAGGCGTGACGGGCGAGCGCGACCCGTCGACCATCGGTTTTGCGGCCGTGCGCGGCGGCGACGTGGTGGGTGATCACACTGTGATGTTCTTGGGCACCGGCGAGCGCATCGAAATTTCCCACAAGTCATCCAGCAGGGCCAACTATGCCCAGGGCAGCTTGCGTGCCGCGCGCTACCTCGATTCGCACGCCACCGGCCTTTTTGACATGTTTGACGTGCTGGGTCTGAAAAAATGAATGCGGTGCCGGTCACGGCAGTTTCGGAGGCTTTAACCTGATGGACTTCTTCAGCCTGATGACCCAGGGCGGCATCGTCAGCCAGCTGGTGGCGGCCTTGCTGCTGGCCATGTCGGTCGCGAGTTGGGTCGTGATCCTGTGGAAGGCCTGGCTGCTTCAGCGTGCCGCCAAAGACGTGGCACGCAGCACCGCTGCTTTCTGGCAATCGACCTCTGTAGAACAAGCCCGGGAGAAAGTGGCCGCCTTCGACCGCGAGGCGCTGGTGTTGCCTCTCATTGTTGCCACGGACATCCAGGCCGGCGGTACGCTGGCGTCGGCGGGTGACAAGTCCCAGCAACTTACCCGCGTGTTGCGCGACGCCCTTCATGACATCCTGGACAAGCTGCAGTTCGGCCAGGTGCTGCTGGCTACCGTCGGTTCTACCGCACCCTTTGTGGGGCTGCTGGGTACGGTCTGGGGCATTTACCACGCACTTGTCGGCATCGCTTCAGCCGGCCAGATCACCATCGACAAGGTCTCCGGCCCCGTCGGCGAAGCGCTCATCATGACGGCGGCAGGCCTGGCGGTAGCGATTCCAGCCGTGCTGGCGTACAACATTTTCGGCCGTCGCGTCGGCCGTATCGAGGCCGACCTCGAAGGCTTTGCACGCGATTTGCGCGAGTTACTCGCACATAAGGGCTAGCTAATGGCTTTCGGCCGCCTCGAACGCACCC
>NZ_JBFUAZ010000517.1:0-3071 GCF_056406035.1 Polaromonas sp. P1_E1_2
AAATCAATTGGCCGTCGGCGTGGCCGGCGTCCTGCTCTCCATGCTCGCCCTGTCGTCTGCGGTTCATGCAGAGGGTAAGGCGGCCGCGGCCAAGGCCGTCAAACCCGGCACCTTCTGCCCCATCCAGGACGCCAAGGAGTGCCAGGCCGCCGTGACGCCCGTGCAAATCCTGTCGCRCTTCAAGGCTGGCAATACGCGTTTCGTTTCCGGCAAGCCGCGCCACCAAAACTATCTCAAGGAAATGAAGGCCACCGCGGACGGCCAGTTCCCACTGGCCAGCGTGGTGTCGTGCATTGATTCGCGCGCACCGGCCGAGATTGTGTTTGACCAGGGCATAGGTGACCTTTTCAACGCACGCGTGGCAGGCAACATCGTCAACGAAGACATCCTGGGCAGCCTGGAATTCGCGCACAAAGTCATGGGCGCCAAACTGCTGGTGGTGATGGGCCACACCAGCTGCGGTGCCATCAAGGGTGCTTGCGACGACGCCCAATTGGGCAACCTGACGGGACTCATCGGCAAGATCAAGCCGGCCGCGAACCTGGTGTCCGCCGACATCAAGGATCGCACGTCCAAGAACTATGCCTTTGTCGAGATGGTGGCGGAGAGCAATGTGCATCTCACAGTGGAAACGATTCGCGAGAAGAGCCCCATCCTGCGCGAAATGGAGCAAAAGGGAGAAATCCTGATCGTGGGGGCCATGTACGACGTGAAGACGGGCAAGGTCAAGTTTTACGACACGCCCGGCGCCAGCAAGGCTCCGGGAACGAAGTCCTGAATCTCTTCCCGTTTTGGACGGATTCTGGCGGCCGGCATTTCACACCCGGCATTAAATTTCTTCAACCCGGCCGCCGCCGCTTGCCCTACAGTCTGGTTTCAACCCCGGAGCCAGACAGTCCATGAACACCCCCGCCTCGCTCGAACAGCAAAGCCAGCTTGAACGCTCGGAGCGGCAGTCGCAGGTCGTGCGCGCGCTGCAGGCGGTGTTGCCGGCCCATGCCCTGCTGTGGAACAACGAAGACACCACACCTTACGAGTGCGACGGCCTGACCGCCTACCGCCAGCGGCCGCTGGTTGTGGCTTTGCCCGAGACCTATGACCAGGTGCAGGCCGTGCTCAAGAGCTGCCATGCGCTGGAAGTACCAGTGGTTGCGCGCGGCGCCGGCACAGGGCTTTCCGGCGGTGCCATGCCGCACAAGCTGGGCGTCACGCTATCGCTGGCCAAGTTCAACAAGATTCTCAAGCTCGACGCCGCCAGCCGCACGGCCRTGGTGCAAGGCGGCGTGCGCAACCTTGCGATCTCCGAGGCGGCCGCGCCGCTGGGTCTTTATTACGCGCCCGACCCTTCCAGCCAGATCGCCTGCACCATAGGCGGCAACGTGGCCGAGAACTCGGGCGGCGTGCACTGCCTCAAGTACGGGCTGACGGTACACAACGTGCTCAAGGTCAGAGGCTTCACAATCGAAGGCGAAGAGGTCGAGTTCGGCAGCGACGCGCTGGATGCCGCCGGCTACGATCTGCTGAGCGTCATCATCGGAAGCGAAGGCATGCTGGCCGTCACGACCGAAGTGACCGTCAAGCTGGTGCCCAGGCCGATTCTTGCACGCTGCATCATGGCCAGCTTTGACGACTTGCGCAAAGCCGGCGATGCCGTTGCCGCGGTGATTGCAGCCGGCATCATTCCCGCCGGGCTGGAGATGATGGACAAGCCCATGACGGCCGCGGTGGAAGACTTTGTGCATGCGGGCTACGACCTGAGCGCGGCCGCGATTTTGCTGTGCGAAAGCGACGGCACGCCAGAGGAAGTTGAAGAAGAAATCGGCCACATGACCGACGTGCTGCGCCGCTGTGGCGCCACGGCCATTGCGGTGAGCCAGGACGAGGCTGAACGCCTGCGCTTCTGGAGTGGCCGAAAAAACGCCTTCCCCGCATCGGGACGCATCAGCCCCGACTACATGTGCATGGACTCCACCATCCCGCGCAAGCGGCTGGCCGACATCTTGCTGGCTATCGCAGAGATGGAAAAGAAATACCAGCTGCGCTGCGCCAACGTGTTCCACGCGGGCGACGGCAACCTGCACCCCTTGATCCTGTTTGATGCCAACGACCCCGATCAATTGCACCGCTGCGAACTCTTCGGTGCAGACATTCTGGAAACCAGTGTCGCGATGGGCGGCACCGTGACGGGCGAACACGGCGTGGGCGTGGAAAAGCTCAACTCCATGTGCGTGCAGTTCTCCGCCGAGGAAAACGGGCAGATGTTCGGTGTCAAACGCGCGTTCGACAGCAAAGGCCTGCTCAACCCAGGCAAGGTGATCCCAACGCTGAACCGCTGCGCCGAATACGGAAAAATGCTGGTTCGGGGCGGGCAGATCAAGCATCCCGATTTACCGCGCTTTTAGGCGAAAAGAGCAACCGCATGGCCACCTCGTAGACTGCGCGGCCACCCACCGGCAACAAATGCATACGACACCGCTCAGCATTTTTTCCACCATGCACCGCCAGATATCTCGCGGGCTGGCCGGCGTCTTGCTGGCATTCGTCCCGCAGTGGGGCTGGTGTCTTGAGGTGGGGCAGTCACTGCCGCACCTCGAGCCCTTCGACAGGGCCATGCAGGAAGTCATGAAAAAACACGATGTCCCGGGCGCCAGCCTGGCCGTAGCCAAGGACGGGAAGCTGCTCCTTGCCAAAGGCTACGGTTATGCCGACAGGGACAAGCAGGAAGCCATGACGCCGCAAACCCTGTTCCGCATGGGAAGCATCAACAAGACCTTGACGGCGGTCATGGTGCTCAAGCTGGCAGAGGATGGAAAGCTGAAACTGGACGACCCGGTGCTGCCCTTCTTCGAGAAAGCCGGGATAGCGCCCGCCGCCCCCGCTGACCTGCGCGTCAGGGACATCAGCATCCGGCACCTGCTTCAGCATTCAGGCGGGTTCGATCGGGAGCGCTCTGGTGATCCGTTTTTTCAGCCCCGGCTCAGGGACGTTGCCCGCCGGCAAGGCGTTGCGCCCGTTACCTGCGATGCGATCATCCGGGATTCCCTGCAGGACAAGCTGGATTTCACACCCGG
>NZ_JBFUAZ010000518.1:0-3056 GCF_056406035.1 Polaromonas sp. P1_E1_2
GTCGATGTCGGCGTAAAGGCTGGACATGTCGGTGATGATGCCGATCTTGATCGGGCCGGTGTTCTGCGCATAAGCGGCGCCTGTGAGGCCAAGGGCGAGTGCGGCAACAAGTGCTTTGAGTTTCATGATGTCTCCTGTTATGGAAGGGGTGAACTTGGGGGAATCGAGGGGACTAAAAAAGGGTTCGGCATGCCCGGCGTCAGACGCCCAGGTATTCCTGCAGCATGCCCATGTTGCCGGCCAGCTCGTTTTGCGCAAACTGCTTGACGATGCGGCCGTGTTCCATGACGTAGAAGCGATCAGCCAGCGGCGCGGCGAAGCGGAAGTTCTGTTCCACCAGCACGATGGTGTAACCCTTGGCCTTGAGCGTGAGGATCATCTCTGCGAGTTTTTGCACGATGACGGGCGCCAGGCCTTCGGAAATTTCATCGAGCAGCAGGAGGCGCGCGCCGGTGCGCAAAATGCGCGCCACGGCCAGCATCTGCTGTTCGCCGCCAGACAGTCGCGTGCCGGGGCTGCTGGCGCGTTCCTTGAGGTTGGGAAACATTGCGTAGATTTCGTCCAGGCTCATCCCGCCGGGGGCTATGGTGGGCGGCAGCATCAGGTTTTCTTCGGCTGTCAGGCTGGCGAAAATGCCGCGCTCTTCGGGGCAGTAGCCCACGCCCAGACGCGCCACCTTGTGCGGCGCGAGCTTGATGGCTTCTTCGCCGTTGATCTTGATGGAGCCCTTGCGCGCACCCGTCATGCCGACGATGGCGCGCATGGTGGTGGTGCGCCCCGCGCCGTTGCGGCCCAGCAGTGTTACCACCTCGCCTTCGTTGACGGTGAGGTTCACGCCATGCAGGATGTGCGACTCGCCGTACCAGGCGTGCAGGTCTTCTATCTTGAGGAGCTCTTTGGTCATCTAGTGCGCCCCTTGAAGCTCGGTGTTCGCTGTGCCCATATAAGCTTCGATCACCAACGGATTCGCTGACACTTCGGCATATGGCCCGTCGGCAATGATGGCGCCGCGCTGCAGCACCGTGATGCGGTCGGCGATCGACGACACCACGTTCATGTTGTGCTCGACCATCAGGATGGTCCGGCCAGCCGAGACTTTTTTGATCAGCTGCGTCACGCGGTCCACGTCTTCGTGGCCCATGCCCTGCGTGGGTTCGTCCAGCAGCATCAGTTCGGGTTCCAGCGCCAGCGTGGTGGCGAGTTCGAGCGCACGCTTGCGGCCATAGGGCAGGTTCACGGTGAGCTCATCGGCGAAGTCGCTCAGGTCGACTTCGGCCAGCAGCTCGCGGGCACGGTCGTGGAGATGAAACAGCGTTTCTTCCGCTTTCCAGAAATGGAACGAGGTGCCGAGGTTGCGCTGCAAGGCGGCGCGCACGTTTTCAAGGACTGTCATGTGCGGGAAGACCGCAGAGATCTGGAATGACCGCACGATGCCGCGCCGCGCGGTCTGCGCGGGTTGCTCAAACGTAATGTCGTTGCCGTTGTAGACAATGCTTCCGCGCGTGGGGATGAGGAACTTCGTCAGCAGGTTGAAGAAAGTCGTCTTGCCGGCGCCGTTGGGCCCGATCAGCGCATGGATATGCCCGCGCTGGACTTTCAGGTCCACGTTGTTGACTGCCACGAACCCCTTGAATTCCTTGGTCAGCCCTCGTGTTTCGAGAATGAACTCCACTGACAAATTGGTTCTCCGGAAGATGGGTTGGATATCACGGGCGCAAGGTGCCGCGGCGGCTGATGCGGCAGCAGGCGCGAACCCGTGAAACACAGGTGGTCATCCTAGCCACCCACCCTCCGACGCGGTACCGGGTCAGACCCTTAAGTAGTTTTGCGTGATCTAAAGCCCCCACGCTCCCCACTTCGAGCCTACGGCGCGCTGCCCCTTTCCCTACGTATAGGGGCGCTGCGCCTGCGGCCCGGCAAAGCCGGTTCCGCGGCCCCTGCTTGATGAGGAGTGCCCCCTCCGGTAGGAAACCGGCGCCCGTATTGGCTTTTTTATTGCTCGCGGTTGCGGCCTGGGCCGCCTTCGCCGCGCTGGCCGCGCGGATTGGTTGCGTCGGCCTGGCGGGACGGTTTGTCTGGGGTGGCGTCGCGTTGTGACTGCTGTTGCTGCAATTGGTGTTGCCGCCGCTGTTGTTGTTCCTGGGCCTGGGCCTGGCGCTGCTGCTCCTGCTGCGCACGTTGTTGCTGTTGTTGCAAATGCTGCTGTTGTTGCAAATGTTGTTGTTGCTGCAGTTGCTGTTGCTGTTGCTGTTGCTGCTGCTGCTGCTGCTGCTGCTGTCTTTGCGCGGCCTGTTGCTGGCGGGTGTTTTCCTGGTCGCGCTGGGCCTGTTCGCGCAGGGCGCGCTGGCCTATGGATTCTTCACCGGAACGGCGCTGCTGTTCCAGCTGGGGACCCTGAAGCTTTTCCCGCTGTTCCTGTTCCTGTTGCTGGCTGCGACGAGCCTGTTCGGCGGCATGGCGGTCGGCGTTGGCGCGTGCATCGGCATTGGCATTCGCGGCMTGGGCGCGTTCCTGCGCTTCCTGACGGGCCCGCGCATCGCGCTGGGCTTGCTCGCGGAGGGCGCGCTGGCCTATGGCCTCTTCGCCCTGGCGGCGTTGCTGTTCCAGCTGGGGGCCTTGCAGGCGTTCTTTTTGCTCCTGCTGCTGGCGCTGCTGCTCGCGTTGCGCGCGCTGGCTGGCCTCGAGGGCGCTGCGGTCCGGTGCGGGCGAGGGCCGTGCGGCTGGCGCTGCGCCGACAGGCGCGGCGGGGGAAGCGGGAGCGGCGGCTTGTGGCCGGGCGTCGTGGTCCCTGCCGGCGGCGGGACCGGCGCGGTGCTCGTCCCGGTTGTTGTCATCGCGCCGGCCGTCCCGGCGATCATCCCTGCGGTCGCTGCGGCTGCTGACCACCGGCCGCGTGGCCACGGCGGGCGGCGGCAATGCGGCGGCGGCCACGGGGCGCTGCTGTGCGTGCAGCTCCGACCGATTCGGGCGCTGCGGCAGGGCGCCGCGGTCGGCCACGAGTTGTGCGCGGCCCAGGTCGGCGCTGCTCAGCCGGTGGGGATTGCCGTGCACAGGCC
>NZ_JBFUAZ010000519.1:0-3052 GCF_056406035.1 Polaromonas sp. P1_E1_2
ACATGATGGTGCTGATCTACCAAGGCGGGCCTTTCAAGCATGAAAAGGACGGCGTGGTGTTTGGGAACCGGGAACGACTTCTACCGGCTCAAAGTCGCGGTTACTACCGTGAATACACCGTCAGAACGCCCGGTGAGCGCAGCCGGGGAGCCCGGCGCATCGTTTGTGGTGGCTTGAAACCTGTCGCACCTGATGCCTGTTATTACACCGACGATCACTATGCGAGTTTTCGCAAAATCGTTCAATAAATTGAACTGTGATCGTTATTTTGAGTTTTTGACTTAAGAGAAAGAGTAGCGGAGATGGATACACCACTTCGTCGGGACAACGAAACGCCTTTGCGCAAGGACGGTGAAACGCCCTTGCGCGGCGTACGTCCCAATATCGTTCAATCCATACGGGCCTTCCGGGTGCAAGACCTGCAGGATGCCGCGACACATTTAAACCAGCATTTCCTGTACGCCAACCTGGGCAACGCCCAGAGCAAGCAGGACGTGCTGGACATGATTGCGGCGCAGTACACCTTTCCGGCGCATTTCGGCAAAAACTTCGACGCACTGTACGACTGCATGACGGACCTGGTCCACAAGTCAGGCCCGCAGCCCGGCTTTATTGTCGTGCTCGAGCAAATTCCGGCCAACGCCAAATTTGACAAGGAAGCGCGCGAGCAGTTGCTCGACATCTTCCGGGATGCCTCTGATTACTGGGCGGATCGCAAGATACCGTTCAGATGTTTCTATTCTTTTCTGTAGCCCGCTCCCCAGACATTGGCCAAGGGGATCGGGCGAATGAGGCCCAGCAAGCAACCGCGGAAGGCGAAGAAGTCATGCCGACCGACAAATTGGTAGACGTGTCGCCACTGGCGTTGCGCATGAGCAGCCCGTTTAATGCGGGTTACTGGCTGGCAGCTGCCTGAAAAAAGGCACGCTGTCCGGTTCACAAAAGGCCCGCTTGTTGCGGGCTTTTTTTCGCCAGGCCGGAAGTTAAAGACAACGGCCGCATCCGACGGCGCCGCGACTTAAAACATGTAGTAAAGAATGCGGTGAAAATATTTGCTGATATCAATCGGGATGCGCACCAGCATCAGCTGAAGACGCGCGATGCCGGACAATCGCGGTCGAACCCGATGGCCGATTTGCGTGTCGGTTCCCGCCTGGCGGACCGGATAGGGCAACAAGGCATAGGTATTGATACCGTGTAAATGCCTCGCCTCCATAAAGTCGTCAACGGCCATGTAAAACCGCGCTGATCGCCGTATCAACTCCGCGGCCTCCAGCGGTCCCAGCACATAAGCCGCCGCGCCGGAAGGGTCACCCCAATACTTTGCGTACGGTGTGTCGCCGATGAATTTGTGCCGTTTCTCAAAAACGCCTGCGAGCCTGACCATTGGATACGGTGCCAATTCAAGCTGGGCGAGCAACGCCGTACTTAGCGTTGGAATTAATACGTCATCTTCCAGCACCAGGCATTTTCCGCCCTCGGCCAGCACTGCTCTCCAGGCATCCCGATGCGCGAGAAAACAGCCGACCTCCCCCGGCGACATGCTGTAACCATAACGAATCAGGCGCGCACTTTCGCTGTAACCAACCTCGGCCAGCCGTCCTGGGTCGACTCGCACACCATCAATCAGGCTATAGCGCAGCCCCAGCGCCATCATTTGCCGGTCAATAGTCGCTCGCCTGGTGGTCGCCTCGGGAAGTGAGATGACAAATATCTTCATATCAGGTGTACCGACAGCTAATTGCGCAGTTGCGCTACGCTCCGCGCCAGGGCCACATACTCGGTCACCCCGACTTCTTCAGCGCGTCGCTTGACATCAAACTGCCCGCCAAAACCGTGGCTGTCSAGCCACTTTCCCAAGGTGTGACGCAGCAACTTGCGGCGCTGGCTAAAGGCGACCTGCACCAGCTCACTCAGGAGTTTGACGTCCAGCGCCACAGGCGCTGCATGCGGCACCATGCGCACCACGGCGCTATCGACCCGCGGCGGCGGATCGAAACTGTGCGGCGGCACGAACAGCACATTTTCCATCGCGTAGCGCCACTGCAGCATCACGCTGAGCCGGCCATAATCGCTGGTAGCTGGCACCGCCACCATCCGGTCTATCACTTCTTTTTGCAACATGAAGTGCTGGTCTTCTATGACCTCCACGGCATCCAGCAAATGAAACAGGATGGGTGTAGAGATGTTGTAGGGGAGATTGCCGACCACCCGAAGTTTTTGCCCTTCGGCACAGGCCGTTCGCGCCAGCTGGCGGACATCCACTTTCAACACGTCGGACTCAACCACGGCAAGCTGGGGGTGCAATCGCAACTGACGGGCAAGATCGCGGTCCAGCTCAATGACCGTCAAGTGCCCCACCCGTTCAACCAGGGGTTGGGTCAGCGCAGCCAATCCAGGCCCGATCTCCACCATGGCCTGTCCTGGACGTGGAGCAATCGCCTGCACAATCCCCTCAATGACGCCTTGATCCGTCAGGAAATGCTGGCCAAAACGCTTGCGCGGAATATGTTTCACATTGGGGGCGACCTAAAGCCGCCAGACTGGCATACAAACAAGGCTGCCGTTTCTTGGAGAAGTCACCCGGAAAGTTGACCCGCCCACGCAGCGCGAATGGAACCTTAAGGAAGGCCTGAGGCGATCTTCACAGCTGCGGTGCGTCACGGTACTCCACATAGGCGCGGCCCCGAATCTCCTGGATCCACAGTGCATAGGCTTCGTTTTGCTTTTTCTCGCGCAGCACACCGCGTGCCATCTCCCGCTGTTCACGTTGCGATAGCTGGGTCTCGCGGCGTTCAAGTACCTGAATAAGATGGACGCCAAAACGGGATACCAAGGGATCCGAGACCTGATTGGGTGCCAGCCCGTTCATGACTTTCTCGAACTCAGGCACAAACATGCCGGTGCTTGCCCAGCCGAGGTCACCGCCTTCCTTTGCGGAGGCATCGTCGCTGTTCTCACGTGCGAGTGCCGCGAAATCAGCCTGCCCGGCCTGGATGCGTCTTTTAAAACCCGCCAGCTTCTCCACCGCGGCGGCTTCACTGAGCTGTGG
>NZ_JBFUAZ010000520.1:0-3051 GCF_056406035.1 Polaromonas sp. P1_E1_2
TCTACCGACAGCGGTACGTGGACAGCCATTTGGTCACCGTCGAAGTCGGCATTGAAGGCCGAACAGACGAGCGGGTGCAGCTGGATGGCTTTGCCCTCGATCAGGATGGGTTCAAAGGCCTGAATGCCCAAACGGTGCAGCGTAGGCGCACGGTTCAGCATCACAGGGTGCTCTTTGATCACCTCTTCCAGGATATCCCACACCACTGGCGTGCCGGATTCGACTTCCTTCTTGGCTGCCTTGATCGTCGTGGCGATGCCGCGCGACTCAAGCTGCGCAAAGATGAAGGGCTTGAACAGTTCCAGCGCCATGAGCTTGGGCAAGCCGCACTGGTGCAGCTTGAGTGTTGGGCCCACGGTGATCACGGAACGGCCGGAGTAGTCGACGCGTTTGCCCAGCAAATTCTGGCGGAAACGGCCTGACTTGCCCTTGATCATGTCGGCCAGCGACTTCAGTGCGCGCTTGTTGGCGCCCGTCATGGCCTTGCCACGGCGGCCGTTGTCGAGCAGCGAGTCGACGGCTTCCTGCAGCATGCGCTTTTCATTGCGGGCAATGATTTCAGGCGCTTTCAGCTCCAGCAAACGGCGCAGACGGCTGTTGCGGTTGATCACGCGGCGATACAGGTCGTTCAGGTCGGAGGTCGCAAAACGGCCGCCGTCCAGCGGCACCAGCGGACGCAGGTCCGGCGGCAGTACAGGCAGCACGTCCAGCACCATCCAGCCCGGCTTGATGCCGGACTTCTTGAACGCTTCCATCAATTTCAAGCGCTTGGCGTTTTTCTTGATCTTGATTTCGGAGCCGGTCAGGTCATTGCGCAGCTTCTCGATTTCAACGTCGAGATCCAGCCCTTCGAGCAGGTCCTTGATGCCTTCGGCACCCATCTTGGCGGTGTATTCATCACCGTATTCCTTGCGCTTGGCGTCATMGTCGTCTTCCGACATGATGCTGAATTTCTTCAGCGGGGTCATGCCGGGATCGGTAACGACATATGCTTCGAAGTACAGCACGCGTTCGATGTCGCGCAGCGTCATGTCGAGCACCAGGCCCAGGCGCGACGGCAACGACTTCAGGAACCAGATGTGCGCACACGGTGCGGCCAGGTCGATGTGACCCATGCGCTCGCGGCGAACCTTGGTCTGCGTGACTTCAACGCCGCACTTTTCGCAGATGACACCGCGATGCTTCAGGCGCTTGTACTTGCCGCACAGGCATTCGTAGTCCTTGATGGGGCCAAAGATCTTGGCGCAAAAAAGACCGTCGCGCTCCGGCTTGAAGGTACGGTAGTTGATGGTTTCAGGCTTCTTCACTTCGCCGAAAGACCACGAGCGGATCTTTTCGGGCGAAGCCATGCCGATCTTGATGGCATCGAAATGCTCATCCGGCGTGAATTGCTTGAACAGGTCGAGTAATGATTTCATGAGTTAAATCCTTTTCTTTCCTGTTGATTAGCTGCGTTCGAGTTCGATGTCGATACCGAGCGAGCGGATTTCCTTGACCAGCACGTTGAACGACTCGGGCATGCCGGCCGTGATCGCGTGCTCGCCCTTGACGATGCTTTCGTAGACCTTGGTGCGGCCCTGTACGTCGTCGGACTTGACGGTGAGCATTTCCTGCAGCGTGTAGGCGGCGCCGTACGCTTCCAGCGCCCAGACCTCCATCTCGCCGAAACGCTGTCCACCGAACTGCGCCTTGCCGCCCAGCGGCTGCTGGGTAACGAGCGAGTAAGGACCGGTCGAGCGCGCGTGCATCTTGTCGTCCACCAGATGGTGAAGTTTCAGGAAGTGCATGTAGCCCACCGTGGTCGTGCGCTCGAACGCATCGCCCGTGCGGCCGTCATACAACTGAGCCTGGGTACGTGTCGCCGTCAGGCCCTTGGCCTTGGCAATGTCGTCCGGATAAGCCAGCTGGAGCATGCCCATGATCTCGGCCTCGGAAGCACCGTCAAACACGGGAGTGGCAAAAGGCACGCCGGTGGTCAGGTTGCCGGCCATCTCGATGATGTCGGTATCCGACAACTTCGCCAGGTCCTCTGCGCGGCCTGACTTGTTGTAGATCGTTTCCATGAACTTGCGGATTTCCTGCACCTTGGCTTCGGCTTGCAGCATGTCCCCAATGCGATGGCCCAGGCCCTTGGCGGCCCAGCCCAGATGCACCTCAAGCACCTGGCCCACGTTCATCCGCGAAGGCACGCCCAGCGGGTTCAGCACGATGTCGCACGGTGTGCCATCGGCCATGTGCGGCATATCTTCGACCGGAACGATCTTGGACACGACACCCTTGTTGCCGTGACGGCCAGCCATCTTGTCGCCAGGCTGCAGGCGGCGCTTGACGGCAAGGTAAACCTTGACCATCTTGAGCACGCCCGCTGGCAATTCGTCGCCCTGCGTGAGTTTCTTGCGCTTTTCTTCGAAAGACAGGTCAAAGCTGTGGCGCGTCTGCTCCATCGAGTTCTTGACGCTTTCGAGCTGCGCAGCCACTTCGTCATCGGCAGGACGAATGTCAAACCAGTGGTACTTCTCGACATCGGCCAAATAGGCCTTGTCGATCTTGGTGCCCTTGGCCAGCTTCTTCGGACCGCCATTGGCAACCTTGCCGATCAACAGCTTTTCGATGCGGTCGAAGGCGTCGGCTTCCACAATGCGCAGCTGGTCGTTCAGGTCCAGGCGGAAACGCTTGAGTTCGTCGTCGATGATCTGCTGGGCACGCTTGTCGCGCACAATGCCTTCACGGGTGAAGACCTGCACGTCGATCACGGTGCCTTGCGAGCCCTGGCTCACGCGCAGCGAGGTGTCTTTCACATCGCTGGCCTTTTCGCCGAAGATGGCGCGTAGCAGCTTTTCTTCCGGTGTCAGCGTGGTCTCGCCCTTGGGCGTGACCTTGCCGACCAGCGTGTCGCCCGGCTGGACTTCAGCGCCGACATAAATGATGCCGGATTCGTCGAGGCGGTTCAGCTGTTGCTCGGACAGGTTGGGAATGTCGCGCGTGATTTCTTCGGCACCCAGCTTGGTGTCACGGGCCATCACGACGAGTTCTTCGATGTGAATCGAGGTG
>NZ_JBFUAZ010000521.1:0-3033 GCF_056406035.1 Polaromonas sp. P1_E1_2
ACTACGCACCCGTCGTGAGCAACGGCGCCCTGGAAAAATTCCTCAACGACACCTTCTCCTCGCTGTCTGACACCGGCGCCGCCAAGGCCGCCAACGTGGAAGACCTCGAGAAGGCATATACCCTGCAATTCGACGTTCCCGGCCTGGCCCGCGAACAACTGGATATCGGCATTGAAGGCGACGTGGTTCGTGTCTCCAGCAAGGAAGACGCACCCCGCAAAATCAAGGCCGCATGGCGCTTCCCGCTGGAAATCGATACCGCCAACAGCAGCGCCAAACTGGAAAACGGCGTGTTGACCCTGACACTGGGCAAAAAAGTCCCTGTCAGCAACGTCACCCACCTCGACATCCAGTAACCACCGACCAAAGCCGGTTARCCGTCCCTGCCAGCCGGGGCCGTGGAACCGGCTTTGCCGGGCCGCAGGCGCAGCGGCCCCCTCGGGGGGACGGGGAACTACGCGGCGCGAGCGACCGTGGGGGTCAAACTCCAGCGCGGCTTCACATCAAACGTGTAGTCGCGCTGAAGCGTTTCAAGCCCCGCCTGCAGCCGCATGCCGGCCGCCAGCGCAATCATGGCGCCGTTGTCGGTGCACAAATGCAGTTCCGGGTAATGCACACGAATACCGCGTTGCTTGCACACGGCATTGAGCTGGCTTCGCAGCAGCGCATTGGCGCCCACGCCGCCCGCCACCACCAGGCGTTTGAGTCCGGTTTGCGCCATGGCGGCCAGTGATTTTTTCACCAATACTTCCACGATCGCCGCCTGCGTGGATGCCGCGAGGTCGGCCTTGCGGCTGTCCAGCTCCGCACCCAATTTTTTGGCCTGAGTCAGCACTGCGGTTTTGAGCCCGGCAAATGAAAAATCCAGGTCACCACTGTGCAGCAAGGGTCGCGGCAACTTGAAGGCCGCGCAGTCGCCGTGCTCAGCCAGCTTCGACAGATGGGGCCCGCCGGGATAAGGCAAGCCCATCAGCTTGGCCGACTTGTCAAAAGCCTCACCTGCCGCATCGTCAATGGTTTCACCGAGCAATTCGTAACTGCCGACCCGGTCCACCCGCATCAGCTGGGTATGGCCGCCAGACACCAGCAGCGCCACAAAAGGAAACTCGGGCGGGTCGGCGCTCAGAAAGGGCGACAGCAAATGCCCTTCCAGGTGATGCACACCCATCGCAGGCTTGCCCAGCGCCGCCGCCAGCGAGCAAGCAATACCCGCCCCCACCAGCAGCGCACCCGCAAGCCCAGGGCCGCGTGTATACGCCACCACATCCACTTGCGCCAGGCTGCTGCCCGCCTCGGCCATCACCTGATGCGTCAAAGGCAAGACACGCCGGATATGGTCCCGGCTCGCCAGCTCAGGCACCACACCACCATAAGCCTGGTGCATGTCGATCTGGCTGAACAAGGCGTGCGACAGCAGGCGCGGCACGCCACTGCCGCTGGCATCCACCAGCGCCACACCGGTTTCATCGCAACTCGATTCGATTCCCAAGACTCTCATCCTTCGAGTGTAAAGCCCCCCCCGTTCAGGCTCACTACGTGTAGCCTGCCCCCCTCAAGGGGGGGGTGCCTGCGGTCTGGCAAAGCCAGTCCCGCGGCTCCCGCTGGTTGAGCCCCTCCTCAACCCAGCATGAGCCCTGGAACCGGCTTTGCCGGGCCGGAGGGCGGGCGGACCCCTCGGGGAGGTAAGGAGTTACACACAGTGAACGACCGTGGGGGCACGTTTCTTGCACTAAATCCTGCATGACGCCGTCCCAATCCCTGCGCCTTGTCATCATCGCCCCGGACCTGCTGGAGTCCGTGTCCGATGACGACCATGCGCGGGAGCTGGCCGAGCGCTCGCGCCAGCTGCGCATCGGATTGCTGGAAAACGGTTACAACATCGTCGCGGTGCTCCCGGCCGATACCTTCCTGGACGAGCGCCTGGCGCAACTGCAACCCGACATGATCATCGTGGACGCCGAAAGCGAGGCCCGCGATTCGCTGGAGCATGTGGTGATGGCGACGCGGGACGCCCGCCGGCCCATCGTGCTGTTCACCAACGACAACGACACCAGCCACGTGAAGGATGCCGTCGCCGCCGGCGTGTCGGCCTATGTAGTGGCCGGCCTCTCCCCGGWCCGCATTCGGCCTATCCTGGACGTGGCCATGGCGCGCTTTGAGCACGAACAGGGCCTCCGCAAGGAACTGGCACACGCCAAAACAGAGCTGCATGACCGAAAAGTCATAGACCGGGCCAAGGGCATGCTGATGCAGCGCCAGGGCCTGACCGAACAGGCCGCCTTCGAAAAGCTGCGCAAGGCAGCGATGGATAAGGGCCTGCGGCTGGGCGAAGTCGCCCAGCGCATGCTCGACGCCCTGGATTTGCTGGGATAAATCCCGGGCCTGATCTCAGGTAACCCTCAATTGGTGCACCGCACAAATACGGTGCAAGCATCAAACCACCGCCTCGCACCGCCTTTCCCCGCAGCCACTGGTGCACGCAGTGCGTCCGGGCACTTTCCCTTCTCAAAACGACCCGCTGTCACAGCACTCAGCATCGCTGGCACAGCTTTTGCAATGCCCTAGGCACTGGTCAAAGATGGCCAACCGGCACAGCACTTCAATGGCGAAGTGTGTGGTGCCCCCAAGGAACAAAGGCGTTCGCACCCTGCATCACGTTCAACGTGTTGCCCGGGTCGAGCGCCTTTTTGTTTTTGTCTTTCGTTTTAACTATCAGGAGCCGCTGACATGACTGAACTGCTGAAATCTTCGCTGACTCGCCGCACCGTGCTGCAGGCCGCGGCCGTAGGCGCCGTGGGCATCAACCCCGCCCTGCGCGCTGCCGTCTATGCCCAGGGCTCAGACGCACCAGAGAAGAAGGAAGTCAAGATCGGCTTCATTCCGCTGACCGACTGCGCCTCGGTGGTCATGGCCTCAGTGCTGGGCATTGACCAGAAATACGGCGTCAAGATCATCCCGACCAAGGAAGCCAGCTGGGCCGGCGTACGCGACAAGCTGGTCAACGGCGAACTGGACTTCGCCCATGTGCTCTAC
>NZ_JBFUAZ010000522.1:0-3031 GCF_056406035.1 Polaromonas sp. P1_E1_2
GGGCACACCGGCCGACATCCTGCCCGACGCCACGCTCTATGCCCGCATCATGATGATTGCGGGGCCAGGCCTCTTCGTCTACCTGCTGGCCACCGCCATGCTGCGCGGCGTGGGCGATACGGTCAACCCGCTCTACACGCTGGGCATTTCGACCCTGGTGGGCCTCGCCGTCACACCGGCGCTGATCCGCGGCTGGTTCGGCCTGCCGCAGCTCGGTGTGGCCAGCGGTGCGGTGGCTTCGGTGCTGTCAATGGTGACGGCCACGGCCTGGCTGGCCTTCAGGCTACGCCGCATCCACAGCCCGCTGGCACCTGATGCGGAATTTGTACGCCACATGCGCATCAACGGCAGCATCCTCAAGACCGTGCTCAAGATCGGCGTACCCACCGGCGTGCAGATGATCGTCATCGCGCTGGCTGAAGTCGCCCTGCTCTCGCTGGTCAACAGCTATGGATCCAACGCCACGGCGGCCTACGGCGCCGTCAACCAGGTGGTGGCGTATGTACAGTTCCCGGCGATTTCGATTGCCATCACCGCTTCCATCCTGGGTGCGCAGGCGATCGGCGCGGGCCGCACCGACAAACTGGGCACCATCGTGCGCACCGGTTTGCTGATGAACCTGGCGCTGACCGGCTCACTCGTGCTGCTGGGCTATTTGTTCTCGCGCCACCTGATGGGCTTTTTCATCACCAGCGAACCGGTGATTGAGGTGGCGCAGACGCTGCTGCACATCATGCTGTGGAGCAGCGTCATCTTCGGCATGGCCTCGGTTCTCTCGGGCATCATGCGCGCCAGCGGGTCGGTGCTGGTGCCCACCGGCATCGCCATCTTCTGCATCGCGCTGGTGGAGGTGCCCGTCGCCTGGCTCATGAGCCACCGCATCGGCATCAACGGCATCTGGGTGGCCTATCCGGTCACCTTCATCGCCATGCTGGGTCTGCAGACGGCTTACTACCGGCTGGTCTGGAAGAAGAAGTCGATCAGGCGCCTGGTCTGAGTCCGTCATTTCCTGATTGATCCACACCATGGCACACACGCACCGCAACGCCACCGTCGACATCGCCAGGGGCATCGGAATCATCCTGGTGGTGCTCGGGCACAACAGCCTGGTACTGGAAAACAAGGGCGAGCTTTTCCGGGTGATTTACGCGTTTCACCTGCCGCTGTTCTTTTTCCTCTCCGGCCTGTTCCTGAAAGATTCCGATTCCCTGCGCAAGTTTGCGCTGTCGCGGGCCGACGCGCTTCTCAAGCCCTACTTTGTCGTGCTGGCGCTGGTCGGCATCCTGATGGCGCTTGATTCCGACATGGTTCCCACCGCCGACACAAGCGCCTCTGAGTATTTTTTCGGCGTGTTGTATGCCACCGCACCCACCATTGCGTGGGCACCGCTCTGGTTTTTGCCGCACCTCTTTGTGGCGTCGGTGGTGGCCATGGCCATCCTGCGCGCCACCAGGGCCGTTGAACACCGCGCACGCTGGGTTTTTCTGGCCGCCTCGATGCTGCTGGCCGCGGGCATCCGCTGGATTGGGAGCTTCTGGCAAATCGACACGGCCAGCCTGCATTTCATGGGCCTCGCCCGCTTGCCAGGGCTGCCCTGGAGCCTCGATTTGACCCTCATCAGCTCAGCCTGCCTGCTGTTCGGGTTTCTGCTGCGCGAACAGGTCATGGCCGTGAAATTCAACGCCATCAGGCTGCTTGCCGCGGCCATTGCCTTTGCGGCGCTGCACTACCACTTCAACGAGACCATGGACCTGAACCTGCGCATCTACGGCGAGCCGCTCATTGCGACACTGCAGGCCGCGCTGGGCATTTATATGGTGCTTTGCATCTCTGCACTGCTGGCGCGGTATCCGCGGCTGCAGCGCCCATTGACCTACATCGGCTCCGGCAGCCTGCTCATCCTGGTGTTTCATCCCGTCGCGCAGGGGCGGGCCTTCCTGCTGCTTTCCCGCTTCAGCCACAACGACTACCTCGTTGGAGCGGCAAGCCTGGCTGCGGGTGTCGCATTGCCGCTGCTCCTGCTGGAAATTGCGAAACGCCAGCAATACCTGGCGGCCCTGCTCTTGCCCCGAAAATTCAGTCCGGCAGTCGCGCAAAATACCCGTACCTCGAAACAATTGCCATGAACCACGAGCTCTCGCGCCTGGCGGCCAGCATCCATCTTGATGAACCGGGTCAGGAAGCCCTCCGGCTGGCCTTTGGCCTGGCGTGCGCCGGCCGCGTACAGCATTTGCTGGAAGACCCCAGGGCCGTTGATTGCCTGGCACAGCTTCAGGCTTTCGTCGACGGCAAACTGGAAAGGTCCGCCCTGGCGCAGGCGGCGCAGGAAGTCGCCGCGGTGGCCAACAGCCACAGGGGATCCAATTCCATTGACGGTGCGGCCCACGCAGCCGTCTCTGCCACCTACGCCGTGGCCAATGCGCTGGCTGGCCGGGCCCTGGATGCGGCCGGCTACGCGGCTTATGCCGCCGTCTATGGCTACGGCGGCTACGCGGTCAACGACCCGTCGGCTTTCGAGGGAGAGTTCGCGTGGCAGGTCGAAAAACTCCGGGAACTGGCCCCGACCTTCCCGGTGCGCTGAGGCGGCCGGCATGGCGGCACCAAGTCCGGCGCCCGCACAAGGCCTGCGCGTGTGCCGCATGCGCGGTATAAACGTCAGGTCGTCTCTATTCCCTTCGCGTCCATGACCACGCTTTTCATCTCCGCTTTCCTGCTCGGGCTATTGTTCAACGCCGCCCCCGGTGCCGTTTTTGCCGAAACGGTGCGCCAAGGCGTGCGCGGTGGTTTCCGGCCTGCCCTGGCGGTACAAATCGGCTCACTGGCCGGCGACGCGCTGTGGGCCCTGCTCGGGCTGGTCGGCATCGGGCTGCTGCTTCAACTGGAGTGGATTCGCTGGCCCGTCGGCATCGCCGGGGCGCTGTATCTCTTCTGGCTTGCGCGCGACTCATGGCTTTGTGCCAGCCAGGAATTCACTTTAACGGACCCGGCAACGGCCGAACCCCAAAAGGCCATGCGCGCGGGGGTTCTCCTG
>NZ_JBFUAZ010000523.1:0-3030 GCF_056406035.1 Polaromonas sp. P1_E1_2
ATGCGGAACCGTCCGGGGCGGGCGTCGTGTCACCGCCTGAGCGCTTCTGGCCCAGCGYCTTGAAGGCGCCGACCTTGGCCAGCAGGTCCTCGAGCGGCAAAGGCAGGGCCAGCAGGGCGTCGCCGGTGGCGGCGCCGTTGTCCTTGAGCTTTTGCAACTCGCTTTCGAACTGATGGGCCAGTGTGGCCAGGATTTCCAGCCCGAGCGATGCTGCGTCACCCTTGAAGGCGTGGATGCGGCGGTAGGCGCCGTCCACAGCTTTGAGCACCTGGACTTCCGAGGCGGCCGATGAAGTGCTTCGCAGCAGGTCGTTGACTTCCAGCAGGGACGCTTCAGCCCTCTCGACAAAGGCGCGCATCATGGCTGGCTCCGTCTCGAAAGCCTTGAGCATCATGGACAGCTCTTTTTGCGAGCGCTGGCGTTCGCCGGTCAACCGGGCCTGCAGCTCGACCTTTTGCGTGATGTCCTGCACGGTAACCAGCAGGTGCCGTACGGTGTTGCCGTCCTGCACCCGGTTGAAATGGAACGAAAGGTAGCGCTTGGTGTCCTGGCCGAGCCGGTTCCTGACGGTGAGTTCCACCTCCGACAGCGGGTTGATGCCCTGAATGAGTTGCTCCTTGACGTGCGGGGAGAACAACAACTCGACATAGTCCCGCGCATCGGTCAATGCCTTGTCGGAAACCAGGGTGGACAGCTGGTAAAAGAAGTTTTGCCCTGGTGCCAGCGTTTTGCCGAACAGTGCGTGGGTCGAACGGGACAACTGGGAACCGAGCTGGTGCTGGGGTGTCAGCAGGAACAGCCCTTCGCGAACGCTGGCGAGAATTTCCCGGTTTTCTTCGGTGGCGGCCTCAATCGCGGCGTCTGAAGTTTTGAGGCGGCGCAGGAACTTGAACAGGATAAAGGCGAAATTCAGCAGTGCCAGCACGATGCCGCCGGTTTGCACCATGCGCAGCACGCTGGCTCGCGAGGCGCCTATCTGCTGCGTTTCGGTCACGAAGTCGTTAGCCGCGCCCAGCAGCGGGATGTTGTAGGTCTGGCTGTAGGCCAGCGCGGCGGCCAATTCCTGCTGCGTGAAGTTGTCGCCTGCCAGCAGCGGCTGGAGCAGGGCGAAGTAGGGCTTCCAGATTTGCTCCACCTTTTCCTCGAGCTCACGGCCGCGGCTGGACACCACCGGCTCCAGGTAGACCGGCTTGCCGTCGCCGCCGGGAATGGTGCCGCCTTCGCGAAACGCCAGCTGCGACACCTGGAAGATTTTGGCACCCGCACGCAGCTCCGCCAGAGTGTCGGCCCTGTAGGGCGCACCCGAGACGCGCATGGCATCGAGCTCCAGCAGGGTGCGCGCGACGCGTTGCGAGACGACGCGCTGGCGGCCGGAAAGGTTGATGGCCACGGTGTCCTGGTCAATCTTGAACGAGGTGTAGAAGTTCAGGACCAGCACGCCCAGGTCAAACAGCAGGAAGAACGCGACTGCGATGATGATTTCACGGTACTTGCCGAGCGAGGAGAGGCCGTGCGATGCTGACGGCCGTGTGCTGATCGGCGCGCCATGGGCGATTCTGTCGGCGCCGGGGATTGGCAAAACTGCAGACATTAAAAACCTCCCTTTGAAAATCCCGGAGCGGCTTGTTTGCCGCTTTTCCGGTCTGGCCTTTTCAGGCCGCTTTTTCGACGTGGCCCTGGCGGGTGTAAAGGAAATCGATGACGGCCTTGCGGTAACCCAGGTAACGGATGTCTTCGGCCAGCGCCACGCGGGAACGTGGGCGGGGCAGCTCTACTGGCAACACTTCGCCGATCGTGGCGGCGGGACCGTTGGTCATCATTACAATGCGGTCGCTCAGGAGAACGGCTTCGTCGACATCGTGGGTCACCATCACGACCGTGCTTTGCGTGGTGGCGACGATCTGTAGCAGTTCGTCCTGCAGCTTGGCGCGGGTCAGCGCATCAAGGGCACCGAAAGGCTCGTCCAGCAGCAACACCTTGGGTTCCATCGACAGTGCGCGTGCAATGCCAACGCGCTGCTTCATGCCGCCCGAAATCTCGCCGGGACGTTTTTGCGCCGCTGGCGTCAGCCCGACCATGGCCAGTGCGGCGTCGGTGCGGGCCTTGAGCTGGGCCTTGTTTTCCGTGGCCGCAAAAACCCGCTCGACGGCAAGGTAAACGTTCTCGAAGCAGGTGAGCCAGGGCAGCAACGAATGGTTCTGGAATACGACGGCCCGCTCGGGTCCGGGGCCGGCGATTTCGCGGTTGGYGCACAGCAGGCTGCCCTCGGTGGGTGTGGTCAGGCCGGCAATCAGGTTGAGCAGCGTGGATTTGCCGCAACCGGAATGGCCGATCAGTGTGACGAACTCGCCCTTGGCGACCGTGAGGTTGATGTTTTGCAGTGCGCAGAACGGCCCCTTTTTGGTCTTGAAAGTTTGCTCTACGCCCTGGATCTCGATGTACTTGGTAGTGAAGGATGTCATGGCTTGGTTCTCCTTTTGTTCGAGCGGTTCAGTTCTTGACTTCTTCAAACGTGAAGGCTGTTGCAAGCTTGATCAGTGCGAACTCCAGCACCAGCCCGACGATGCCGATCACGAAGATCGCGATGATGATGTTCTTGACGTTGAGGTTGTTCCACTCGTCCCAGACCCAGAAGCCGATGCCGACGCCACCGGTCAGCATCTCGGCGGCCACGATCACCAGCCAGGCGGTGCCGACAGCCAGACGAACGCCGGTCAGCATGTAGGGCAGCACGGCAGGAAAGAGGATCTTGGTCACGATCTTCCACTCGCTGAGATTGAGCACACGCGCCACGTTCATGTAGTCCTGCGGCACGCGTTGTACACCGACAGCCGTGTTGATGATCATGGGCCAGATGGAGCAAATGAAGATGGTCCAGATAGCAGCCGGGTTGGCGCCCTTGAAGACCAGCAGACCAATCGGCAACCAGGCTAGCGGCGACACCGGGCGCAAGAGGCTGATCAGCGGGTTGAACATGCGGCTCAAAAAATTGAAGCGACCGATCATGAAGCCGACCGGTATGCCGACGAC
>NZ_JBFUAZ010000524.1:0-3026 GCF_056406035.1 Polaromonas sp. P1_E1_2
CTGTGAGCCCAGGCCATGACATCCCCCAAGGGCTGGAGTGCCTGGGCCTGCAAGGCTTGGTCTTTTTCGCCCCGCAGGTGTTTGACGGCAACACAGCCTTGAGCGAACTCGGTTTCGCCAAAAATCAGGGCGTAGCGCGCACCGCTACCGTCAGCTTTCTTGAACTGGGACTTCATGCTGCCCATGCCATCGCCTGTTCCGGCGTGCATCTGCACGTTGATGCCAGCAGCGCGCAAGGCTTCGCAGGTTGCCATCACAGTTGGCATCATCTCGGCAGACGGAACGATCACGTAGGCGTCGGGGCCACTCACCGGCGGCAACACGCCCACCGCCTCAAGCAGAAGCAGCATTCGTTCCACACCCATGCCCCAGCCTACCGCAGGCGTTGGCTTGCCGCCAAGCTGCTCGAACAGGCCGTCGTAACGGCCGCCACCGCAAACCGTACCCTGTGAGCCAAGCTTGTCGGTGACCCATTCGAACACCGTGAGGTTGTAGTAATCCATGCCACGCACCAGGCGCGGATTAATGCGATAGGACAGCCCTACCGCGTCGAGCACTGCGCGCACCGCGTTCAGGTGCGCCAGCGAACCCTCGCCAAGGAAGCCCATGAGCTGCGGCGCGGCCTCCACAACGGGCTGCATGGCAGGATTTTTGGTATCGAGGATGCGCAACGGGTTGCTGTGCAGCCGGCGTTTTGCATCTTCGTCAAGCACGCCGGCATGCGCCTCAAAGTGCGTGATCAGCGCGGCACGGTGCGCCATTCGCTCGCTGGGCTGGCCCAGGCTGTTCAGTTCGAGCCGCACATGCTCCATCGGAATGCCCAGGTCGTGCAGCAGCGCTCGGCACATGAGAATTTGCTCGGCATCCACATCAGGTCCGGCAAAGCCCAGCGCTTCAACATCGATTTGGTGAAATTGGCGATAACGCCCCTTCTGTGGTCGCTCATGACGAAACAGCGGCACCGCCGACCAGACCCGTATCGGGCCGTTGTACAGCGCGTTGTGTTCGATCATCGCGCGCACAATACCGGCAGTAGCCTCAGGGCGCAACGTGAGCCGATCGCCGTTCATCGAGTCGACAAAGGAATACATCTCCTTTTCGACGATGTCGGTCACCTCGCCAAGACCACGCACAAACAGCGCGGTCGGCTCGACGATCGGCGTGCGTACATTGGCGTAGGCATAGCGGGCCATCAATGCGCGCACCTTGGCTTCGAACCACTCCCAACGAGCCGACTCCGGCGGCAGGATGTCGTTCATCCCCTTGACGCCCGTCAGTTTTTTCATTTTGGCCACGGCGGATTTTTCTACCGGGCCGGCAGCTGTTTTTTCAACCATGGGCGTTACGCAGCTTCAGCGACGGTGTGCGTGCCAAAGCGTTTTTCAATGTAATTTTCAACAATGACCTGGAACTCCTGCGCAATGTTGTCGCCACGTAGGGTCAGTCTTTTTTCACCATCAATAAACACCGGCGCGGCAGGCGCCTCGCCGGAGCCGGGCAGGCTGATGCCGATATCGGCATGTTTGCTTTCACCCGGTCCATTGACGATACAGCCCATGACGGCAACCTTGAGCCCTTCGACGCCGGGATATTGTTCGCGCCAGACAGGCATCTGCGCACGCAGAAAGTCGTCAATTTGCTTGGCCAGCTCCTGGAAGGTCGTACTGGTGGTGCGCCCGCAACCTGGGCATGCCGTCACACTGGGCACAAAGGTCCGCAAACCAAGCGCCTGGAGAATCTCTGACGCAATAACAACTTCCTGGGTGCGGGCCTCACCCGGTTGGGGCGTTAAGGAAACGCGAATGGTATCGCCAATGCCTTCTTGCAGCAGGATCGATAACGCCGTGGCAGAAGCCACCGTGCCCTTGGTAGCCATACCGGCCTCCGTCAGCCCTAGGTGAAGCACGTGATYTGTGCGCCGGGCCAATTCTCGATAAACCGAAATCAGGTCCTGAACACCGCTTACCTTGCAGGAAAGGATGATCTGATTACGAGGCATTCCCATTTCTTCAGCGCGCCGGGCGGAATCGATCGCGGACGTAATCAATGCTTCATACATGACTTGCCTGGCATCCCAAGGGACTGCACGCGCACTGTTCTCATCCATCAAGCTGGCCAGCAGTTCCTGATCAAGGCTGCCCCAGTTCACACCGATACGCACGGGTTTTTTCCAGCGCATGGCAACCTCTATCATCTGGCCAAACTGCCGGTCACGTTTGTCGCCCTTGCCAACATTTCCCGGATTGATGCGATATTTGGACAACGCCTCCGCGCAAGCGGGGTAATCCGTCAACAACCGATGGCCATTGTAATGAAAGTCCCCTATCAGTGGAACGTCGATCCCCATCCGGTCGAGTTGCTCACGCACATGCGGAACAGCCTGCGCCGCTTCCGGCGTGTTGACGGTGATGCGAACCATCTCGGAACCCGCCAACGCCAGTTCCTTGACTTGAATCGCGGTGCCAATGGCATCCACCGTGTCGGTATTGGTCATGGACTGGACGCGCACCGGCGCATCGCCGCCGACAGTCAAAATACGGCCGCCCCATGACACCTGTGACTGGAGGGAGCGCCGCGCTTTGGGAAAAGCGGACTCGATCGGAAGGCAACCCTTCGACATTATTTCACCTCAAATCGGGCAACATTATCCCTGGCCACGCTGCTCAGATCAAAAGCCTGGCCGCGCACCTGCACTTGCGTCACATCTGCCTTACCCACTACGGCGGCCAGCGGTAACGCCCCGGACGCACCCGCGACTTCTCCGGCGGTCAGGGTACGGCGCAGCACAACCGTTCCCTTGGCATCCGTCACCTCCACCCAGGATTCGCCCCTGGCGCGAAAAGTCACGATACCCGCCGGTGCCGCTGGCGATACAGGTGCAGCAACACCACTTGGCACTGGCACCGGAGCAGGCTGAACGGCTGGGCCAGGTAGAGAGGTAGTTGTCGTCACAGCAGGGCCGGTGGGAGAGCCGGCAACCGTGGCAGCACCGGCGCCTGAAAAAGTCTCATGACTCTGCTCTGTGG
>NZ_JBFUAZ010000525.1:0-3025 GCF_056406035.1 Polaromonas sp. P1_E1_2
GGATAGACCCATGTTTTCCTATCGCCACGCCTTCCACGCAGGCAACCACGCCGACGTGCTCAAGCACACCACGCTGATCGCGTTGATGAAGTATTTGACCCAGAAAGACACGGCGCTGACCGTGATCGACACGCATGCGGGCGCGGGCCTGTACCGGCTTGACGGCGACTACACCGAAACCAGCGGTGAGGCCCAGGAAGGCATTTTCAAGCTACTTTCCCAATCTGTTTCCGAGGCAAAACCGGCTCCAGCCCAATCACAGCATGCGCAAGCAGCTCCTAAAACAATAGCAAAACCCACCGCCGCCAAACCAGCTGCAGGCGGCTGGGCGCCTGCCCTGCAGGACTACATCGACCTGCTGCGCGGCCTGAATCCGCAATTCGCCGAAAGCGGCGACATCGCGCACCTGAAGATCTATCCGGGCTCCCCTTTCATCGAGCAGCAATTCCTGAGCGGGCGCGACAAGCTCAAGTTGTTTGAATTGCATCCCACCGATTTCAAGTCGCTTTCCGGCAACATTGAACAGTTGGGTGTAGGCCGCCAGGTGGCGGTTTCGCGCGAAGACGGCTTTGAAGCCCTGAAAACCTTTTTGCCGCCACCCGCCCGCCGGGCGATGGTGCTGTGTGATCCCAGCTATGAAATGAAGAGCGACTACGCGCGCGTGTCGGCCTGCATGGCAGACGCCGTCAAGCGCTTCGCCACCGGCACCTATGTGGTCTGGTATCCCATCATCCCGCGGCCGGAAGCCCATGACCTGCCCCGTAAGCTAAAGACGCTGGCCGTGAAAGCCAGCCGAAGCTGGTTGAATGCCGCTTTAACGGTGAAATCGAGTAAATTAACAACAGATGCCGCCGGTGACGTGGTGCGGCCAGGCCTTCCTGCCAGCGGCATGTTTGTCATTAACCCGCCCCACACCCTCAAGGCAGAGCTGCAAGCGGCCCTGCCGCAAATGGTGGCCCTGCTGGGGCAAGACCGCAATGCCGGCTTCACGCTGGAGCATGGCGGCTAGGGCTTTCAGGACGACGCCCTGCAAGAGGGGATGGCAGCCGGCACCGCCAGCCGGTTATGCCAGGTTGGCTGTGTTGTGCGCCCAGACTTTCCTGTCTTTACCGCCGCAGTGAGTTGTGGCAAGGTTGCCCCGTAAACTTTCCCAAAGTCTGCGCCTCCATTGCCCCACCCCTGTTTGCCCGCGTCCTGTCCTGATTTCCGCTTTCTTTTCTTCTTTTCCTCTTGGCTCTCCCCGCTCCCTCGGTGCTCCACCACTAACATGCCCGTCCAGGCTCAAGCTCTCCCATCCGCCGCCCCGGATACGCCGGGCCGTGGACCGCGCGTGCGTGGGAAAACGGCCGGACCTGCGGAAAAGGGAATCAACGACGGCTCAGCAAGCGGGATGGCGATGGGCACGCCAGAGGACATGGAAAGTGAAATCGAGCGCCGGGTTGCGCTTCGCACCCAGGAGCTTCGTGCATCGCTGGCGCGCTACCAGACCATGGTGGACCTCGCGACCGAAAACATCTGCGTCGGGCAGGAAGGCCTGCTGCGCTTTGCCAATCCGCCGTGCCTGGCCTTGCTGGGTACAGAGGCCGGCACCATGGCCGACCGGCCCATGATCGAGTTCATCCATCCGGAAGACCGCAACTTTGTTTCCGGCAAGCACAAGCTGCGCGCCGCCGGCAACGTCGTCCCGGCTTTTGAGGCGAGATTCCAGCGCGACGACGGCACGACTTCCTGGGTGGAAATCAACGGCGTGCTGGTGGACTGGGAAGGTGCGCCGGCGGACCTTTTTTTCCTGAAAGATGTCACCGAGCGCAAAAGACTCGAGGCTCTGACCCGATCAGCCGCCGAGCGCTACCGGGCGGTTGTGGAAAACGTCAACGACGTGATCCTGGTGGTGCAAAAAGGCATCGTGCGCTTTTCAAATACCAGCGCCCAGGCCATGTTCGGCCTGACGCTCACCGGGCTGCCGTCCATGCACCTGATCCATCCTGACGACCGCAGGATGGTGCAGCGCCAGCGCGAGCTCATGCAGTCAGGCACCATGGTCAGCGCCTACGAGGCCCGCTTCATCACGCCACCGCGCGAGACCATGGCGCCGGACCTGCGCACCGGCTGGGCGAGCATCTACGGCACGCGCATTGAGTGGGACGGCGAACCCGCCCTGCTCGTGCTCATGTCCGACATCAGCGAACGCCGCCGGCTGGACGAAGAACTCAAGACCGCGCTGACGCAGCGCGAAGCCATCCTCGAAACCACCGCCGTCGGCGTCACCTTCCTCAAAAGCCGGCGCCACCAGTGGCTGAACCGCACGCTGGCCGCCATGCTCGGCTACAGCCCGGCCGAATTGCTGGGCCAGGAAACGCGCGTTCACTATCCCAGTGACGAGGACTTCGAACGCACCGGCGAACTCGCCTACGCGCAGATCGCGCAGACCGGATCGTTCTCGCTGGAAACGCGCATGCGCCGCAAAAGTGGTGAACTGATCTGGGTTCAGCTTGACGGCTCGGCGCTCGACCGCAATCGCCCGCAGGAAGGCTCGGTGTGGACTTACGTGGACATCACCCGCCGCAAGGAAGCCGACGAAGAAGCCCGGCGGGCCCTGGCGCGCGAACGCGAGCTGGGTGAGCTCAAAACGCGCTTTGTGTCGATGGCCTCGCATGAATTCCGCACGCCGCTTGCCACGATTCTGTCGTCCGCAGAGTTGATAGAACACTACGGCGAAAAAATCACGCACTGCGAGCGCCAGGACATCATGGCCGACCTGGTGATCGCGGTCAAACGCATGCAGGGCATGCTTGAAGACATGCTCACCGTCGGGCAGGCCGACGCCGGCAAACTCAAGCTCAACCTGAAACCGCTGGATATCGCGGCGCTGTGCCGCAAGCTCGTGACCGAAATGCACACCAGCGACGCCGGCCAGCATGCGATTGAATTTGAAGCCCCCATCGGCCACGACGCTTTTTCGCAGCTGGTCCTGCTCGACGAACGGCTGGTCCGGCACATTGCCAGCAACCTGCTGGCCAACGCC
>NZ_JBFUAZ010000526.1:0-3023 GCF_056406035.1 Polaromonas sp. P1_E1_2
TACCAGGGCAACTGGCGGCTCATCACCGACCGCAGCAGTTTCGGCACCAACGGAAGCAGCATTGAGCTGACGGCGCCGACAGATGCGTCGACCACGCTGCAGCTGCAGTTGCGCCCGGCTGGCGCCACCACACCGGTTGAGACTGTCAGCCTTGTGAACTTCGGCGACGCACTGCGTTATGACGCCGGAACGCGTAACCTCGCGGCCTATGAATACCAGGTGCTGACAACGGTTTCCGGCGGTGCCACAACCAGCTCGGGCTGGTTGCCCGTGCCGGTGTCCGCGGCAACGGCGGGCACCAGCCAGTGGAGCCGGCCGGTCGTCAACCAGAAGACCGACCGCTGGGGCAATGTGCTCGAGATCAACGACCCGCGGGCCCCGGCCTGGAAGACCACCTACAGCTACAACGCCAACAACCAGATCGTGCGCCAGAGCCAGGCCGATACCGACGGAAACCAGAGCGCGGCCAGCCCTGTCACCGCCATTTACTACGACCGCATGGGCCGGCAACTGGCCATGACAGACGCGCGTGGCAACAGCAACCTGCAGGAGTTCGACGCCGCCGGCAACCTCGTCAAGGAAACCCATGCCGATGCCGGCGTGGTGAGTTACCGGTATGACGTTTTCGGCAACAAGGTGCAGGTCAGGGACGCGCGCGCGTTTGTGACCACCTTTAACTACGACAAACTCAACCGCCTGCTGAGCACCGTGCGGCCAACAGAGGCTGTTTACACCGTAGGCGCATCCAACTGGCTGGCGTATGTCAACACCCGCGCCATCACCGAGACCAGCACCTGGGACCAGGCGGGCCGCAAACTCACCTCGACCAATGGCAACAACGAGACACTGAGCTACGCCTACGACATGCTCGACAACGTCGTGGCGACCCGCCAGCCCCTGGGCCAAACCGTCAAGGCCACCTTCGACCTGCGTGGCCGCAAGTCGGCCGAGGTTGACGCCAACACCAACAGCGCCACCTGGAACTACGACTACTTCGGCCAGCTTTACAGCCACACCGACCTGGGCGGCGCCAAATTCACCTACACCTACGACAATGCGCGCCAGCTGGTTTCACAGACCAGCACCCGCGGCCAGAACCTGCAATACGCCTACGACGCTGCCGGCCAGCTGGTCCGTAACACTGACGCAGCAATGGGCAAGGTCACCACCTATGCGTGGGACCTGGGTGGCCATTCGGTACGCGAAAAAGTGGTGCAGGGTGGAGTGACCTACCAGGACAACTCCATGGCCTACGACGCGCTGGGCCGCTTGCGCTGGGTGGGCGACACCCGTGCCTTCATCAATCTGGAATACGACAAGATGGGTAACCGTACCCGTATCCAGACCCACGTCATCAATGGGGGCGGCGCGGTGGATGCAGACCGCTACTTCCAGTACGACGCCATGAACCGGCAGACCGTGGTCGATGCGGTAGATGCCGCCGGTAACCTGGGCACCACAGGCCACCGCATCACCTACGACGGCAGCGGAAACCGGATGAGCGACACCTACTATGGCAACCGTGTCACGTCCGGCCAGGTGGTTGACCATTACGACCCCATCTATGGCGGCATCCCCGTGCTGGATGAATCGGGAAATTACACCTACGACGAGTCAGGTAATCTGATCACGACCTGGGGCGTCGTCGGTTACACGCCGATTTACCGGACCGACTACTACGCCAACCAGGGCACCACCGTTGAGACGTACGGCTACGACGGCCTGAACCGTCTGATGGGCGTGGTGCGCGACGGTGTGCACCTGGACTATCGCTACTACGACGGAGCCGGCCGCGTTCTGCAGACGGGCCCCGCAGGCACCCTGCCGGTAGGCTATGTCAATGCCCTCACAGGCGGCGCATCAGGCGCCAGCGGCAGCGAAACCCGCATCAACCGCTTTGATGCCAACGGGCGCATGCTGTACCAGCGTGTGCTGCGCAGCGACAACGGCGCCAAGTACGACATCAACTACACCAGCTATGACGCCGCAGGCAATCTGCAAAGCTACGCGTTGCAGAACTACGAAGGCACGGCCTACACCAACTATTACAGCTACGCGCAAAACCGCTTTGACGGCTACAAGGAAGCCAGTGTCTACGGCACCAGCACCTACTTCTCGGCCGGCACCACCAGCAGCTACTACGACGTCAACGGCAACCTGACGGCCATCACCGACAGCACCAACGGCGCCGTCAACCGCAACTTCGTCAATGATGCTTCGGGCAAGGCCCTGTACACCGCCCAGAACGGCCAGGTTCAGCGCCAGCTCATCGTTGCGGGCGAAGTGCTGGGCCGCTACGGCAATGCCTCGAACGGCGCCAACGTGGTCGACTTCAACTTCGGCTACCAGCCCATCAACGGCAGCTATCCCAAGCCCAGCCCGGGCACCTACATCGTGGCGCCCAACGACACCCTGCAAAGCATTGCCAGGGGCGCCTACGGCGACAGCTCGCTCTGGTACCGCATCGCCGAAGCCAACGGCCTGGCCAGCGACAGCGACCTGAGGATAGGCCAGACCCTGACCATCCCCAACCGGGTCGGGACCATCAACAACAACGCCAATACCTTCAAGCCCTACGACCCGAGCGCGATCGTGGGCGACACCACGCCCAACCTGCCGACGCCTCCGCCGCCGGCGGCGCAGAGCGGCGATGACGGGTGCGGCTTCTTTGGGCAGGTGCTTGTCATTGCCATCGTCGTGGTGGCCGCTATTTATACCGCTGGCGCGATGAGCGGAACTGCGGGTGCATTTGGCGGGGGATTCGGCGGAACCATGAGTGCAGGTGTCAGCGTGATGGGCGGCGCAGGTGCAGGTGCTGCAGCAGTCGCGGGAAGTGCCCTAGGAACTATAGGTACTTTGGCTGTGGCTGGTGCGGTAGGCTCCATTGCGGGTCAGATCGCTGGCAACATTTTGGGTGTGCAGGATGGATTCAGTTGGGAGCAAGTTGCACTGGGCGCGATCAGCGGCGCCGTGAGCGGCGGTTTGCAGGGAATGAACATCACCGGCGCCACGGCTTTGGAGGG
>NZ_JBFUAZ010000527.1:0-3021 GCF_056406035.1 Polaromonas sp. P1_E1_2
GACAGGGCCAATCTCACCGTCGTGCCCGCTTCCTTAAGCGGCATCCGCCTCATGCATAAAACCCTCAAAGCCAATCAGGACGTGGCTTTGATGACGGACCAGGTGCCGCCCGAATGCCAGGGCGTGTGGGCGCCTTTTTTTGGCAAGCCGGCCTACACGATGACACTGGCTGCGCGGCTGGCGTTGCAAAGCGGTGCGGTGCTGCTGCCCGTCAGTTGCGARCGCCTGGCCCGCGGCAAAGGGTATTTCCTCAAGATATGGCCTCCGGTGCAGGGGATGGACGCCTCAGATTCCGGCGCGCGCGCCGACCYGCTGCATGGGGTGACACAGATCAACCGGGCGATCGAAGCCATTGTGCTGAGCCAGCCTGGCCAGTATTTGTGGGGCTATGCACGCTACAAGACACCTCGCAAGGAAACTCCCCTTTGAAGACTCCCCGCCAGTTGGCCAGCCGAATCGTGACCCGCGGCGGCATTTTCTTTATGCGGGTGCTGGCGCTGCTGCCGCTTTCCTGGACGCGTGGCCTGGGCGTGCTGCTCGGCTGGATGTTGTATGCGATGGTAGGCTCGCGCCGGCGCGTGGTGGCCACCAATTTCGCGTTGTGCTTTCCCGGTTACCCGACCGCAGAGCGGCGCCGCCTCACGGTGCTGACATTTGTATTTTTTGCCCAGGCCTGGCTGGACCGCGCCTGGCTGTGGCACGCGCCCCAGGCCTGGGTGCAGCGGCGCGTTCAGGTGACGGGGGCTGTGCAGGAACTGGAGGGCAATGAGCCCACGGTGATATTCCTGCCGCATTTCGTCGGCCTGGATGCGGCATGGGCCGGTGTGGCGCTGCAGATGCCGCGGCCTTCGACCACCATTTACACCGACCAGTCGAACAAACTGGTCGACCGCTGGATACTGCGGGGCCGGCGGCGGTTTGGCAACCTGCGGCTTTTTGGGCGGGGTGATGGCGTCAAGCCCATTGTGGCCGCGCTTCGGGAAGGGCAGCCGCTTTACCTGTTGCCCGACATGGACTTCGGCCCTGACGATTCAGTGTTCGTGCCTTTTTACGGCATACCCACCGCAACGGTCCCGTCTCTCTCTCGATTTGCACGCCTGGGCCGCGCCAAGGTGCTGCCCCTGTTGCCCCGAATCACTCCGACGGGCTATGAGGTGGAGGTGTTGCCGGCCTGGGCGGATTTCCCCAGCGACGACCCGGTGGCYGACACCGCACGCATGAACGCGCAGCTGCAGGACTACATCAACACCATGCCCGCCCAGTACTACTGGGTGCACAAGCGCTTTAAAACCCGACCAGAAGGCGAGCCGTCCCTGTATTGACGGCGGGCGGGTTGGGCCGAAATTTTAGGGGAATAGTCCTCCGGGCCAGGCGGAATGAGCGCAAGCGGCTATTAAATCAATAGCAATCTAGCGCAGAAAATCCTGCAGGTGTGCCGCCACCAATGCGGGCTGCTCGTGCACGATCCAGTGGGTTGCGCCTTCGATGCGGCGTAAATCCATCTGCGGYACGTAGTCGCCCAAGCCTTCCAGCAGTGCGGGCGGCAAGGCCGTATCGTCCAGTGCCCAGAGCACCAGMGTCGGCAGGTGAACTTCCAGCATGTCCCGTGGAATGCTCACTGCCGCGGCGGCCGGGTCGTTGTGCGGCGGCCCGGGCCGGGGCGGGCGCAAGGGCGAAGCCCGGTAGTAATTGCAGGGGCCTGTCAGGCCCTTGCGCCAGATTTCGCGGTATTGGTCCTTGATGGCGTCGGTCAGCCACGCGTGCGGCCCATCGACCGCGCCCATGTTGGCAAAAAAATCCCAGAGCCGCCGAAAGTCATCTTCGGCCAGCAAGGCTTCGGCGTCGGGGCGAATCAGGAAGTTCATGTAGGCGCTGGCGGCTTGCTGCGCCGGCGAATGCTGCAGTTCGCGCAGAAAAGTGCCGGGGTGCGGCGAGTTGATGATGGCCAGCTTTTTCATCAACGCGGGATGGCCCGCAGCCAGGTTCCAGGCCACCGCGCCGCCCCAGTCATGGGCCACAAGGCATTCCAGTTGGCCACCTTCCAGCGCAATCAGCGCTGCAATGTCCTGCACCAGGTGTTTGGGCCGGTAGGCGGTTGCCTCCAGCGGCGCGCTGGAATGTTCAAAGCCGCGCAGGTTGGGCGCCACACAGCGAAAGCCGCCGTTTTCAGGCCGCGCGAAGTGTTCCAGCAAGCCGTCCCAGACAAAAGCGGCTTCCGGAAAGCCGTGCAGGAACATCAGGACAGGGCGGCCCGTTTCGCCCGCAATCCGGCAGGACAGGGTGATGCCGTGGGGCAATGCATACAAGCGGGTGGCGATCATGTTGCTACACTTTTTATAGCTGTTTGCGCTTGTCCCAGTTGGGTTGGAGCCGGTATTTGCCTGAAATTTCAGCGCTGGAGAGCTGCCTCAGTCATTGATCTCGGGC
The DNA here is from genome assembly GCF_056406035.1 of Polaromonas sp. P1_E1_2. Taxonomy (NCBI): domain Bacteria; kingdom Pseudomonadati; phylum Pseudomonadota; class Betaproteobacteria; order Burkholderiales; family Comamonadaceae; genus Polaromonas; species Polaromonas sp. P1_E1_2. The sequence continues at coordinate 2,428 of NZ_JBFUAZ010000527.1, forward strand.
AGCTCTTCAGGCGCCGCTTTGGCAGGCTTTGCCGGTTTTTCGGCCGGATGGGCCCAGTCCCACAAATGCTGGGCTACTTCCTCGACACCGCGGCGCTTCAGCGAAGAAAAGAGTTTGACGTCTCCGCCGCCGGCCTGCAGTCGCACAATGGACAGCGCCTTGGCCGCTTCGGTCTTGTTGAGCTTGTCGGACTTGGTCAGCAGCACCAGGAACTTGAGGCCGTCTTCCACCCGCGGCCGGATCACGTCCAGCAGGATCTCGTCGAGCTCGGTCAGGCCCAGGCGCGGGTCGCACAGCAGCACCACGGCCTTGAGGTTGTCGCGCGTCTGCAAATAGTTGCCCATCACCTGCTGCCAGCGGTACTTGGCTTCCTTGGGCACGGCCGCATAGCCGTAGCCCGGCAGGTCGGCCAGTACGGCGTCCGTCACGCCCTGCTTGCCCAGGCTGAACAGGTTGATGCTCTGCGTGCGGCCCGGCGTCTTGGAGGCAAATGCCAGCCGGTGTTGCTGCGTCAGCGTGTTGATACAGGTGGATTTGCCGGCGTTGGAACGGCCGACAAAGGCGATTTCAGGCACGTCGACACGGGGCAGGTGC
>NZ_JBFUAZ010000528.1:0-3011 GCF_056406035.1 Polaromonas sp. P1_E1_2
GTAGCAGCCTGAAGGATCGGGGCTCGAGCCAGCGGCCCATTTCATTCGGGCGCCAAGCCGCTCATCACTGGCGGCGTCCTGGCGYCCCAATCAGTGACTCTGCCGCCGCGGCGAATCCTGAACGGCTCGAACGTCGGAGCAGAAACCGTGCCGCCGGAGTTGCACGATACTTTTCTCCGAGCCTCTTCCAAATCAGCACCATCTGGCGGCTGCATGGAACGACTCCTCTTTCGAACTAAACTGCCTCACGTACCGCAGGCAATCGGACCGGCGCGGGCATGCCGGCGAGTAACCAACAAAAAGATAGAGACAACATACCCATGAATATCGTCATCACCGGCGGCGCCGGATTTCTCGGGGCCAGGCTGGCMCGGCAACTTCTGGACGCGGGGCAATTGGCTCTTGCGGGCAGCGCACCGCAAACCATCCGGACGGTGACACTGGTTGACAGGGTGGCGCCGCCGGCCGCGCTGGCCGCGGACAACCGCATTCGAACCATCACCGGCGATCTGAGCCGGCTGCTGGAAGACGGTCATCCGCAAGCACTCGTGGTGACAGAAAAAGACACGCTGATATTCCATCTGGCGGCGGCAGTCAGCGGTGAATGCGAAGCGGATTTCGACCTTGGCATGCGCAGCAATGTCGATGCTACGCGTGCGCTGCTGCAGGCGTGCCGTGCCCTGAATACATCGCCCACCGTCGTATTCGCCAGTTCGCTTGCAGTGTTTGGCAATTCACCCGAGCAACCACTCCCGGCGGTCATCGATGACAGAACGCTGCCCACACCGCAGAACAGCTACGGCATCCAGAAATTTATCGGTGAACAACTGGTGGCTGATTACGCGCGCAAGGGCTTCATACGCGGGCGCAATGTGCGTCTGATGACGGTGAGCGTGCGGCCCGGAAAACCCAACGGTGCGGCATCGAGCTTTCTCAGCGGCATTATTCGGGAACCCCTTGCGGGAACGAGGGCACAGTGCCCTGTTCCTCCCGAAACGGCCGTGGCTCTTGCGTCGCCCGGACGTACGGTGGAGGGATTGATTCGTGCTTCAGAGGCTACCGACACCGAATGGGGCGCCCGCACAGCCGTCAACCTGCCGGCCCTCAAGACAACGGTCGGCGAAATGGCGCAGGCGTTGGCCCGGGTGGCCGGCAAAGATGCGGCGGGACTGATCGACTGGGTGTACGACCCTGTCATCGCAAGAATCGTGGGCAACTGGCCCGCCGATATCGACGCAGCACGCGCGCGGTCGCTGGGCCTGCTGCCTGACAGTGATTTTGAAAGCATCATCGCGGCGTACTTAAGCGAAAACCCGCGCACGACCGCAGATGCATCGCGGCAATAATGMGTGTGCTTATGGTCGGAAAATCCTGATGCAGAACCGGCCCCAGTCGTCCACAAAATTCCCGGCCCGATCACTCAACGGAGACAAACAACATGAAGCTTTCAAAACTGATTATCGGTATGACGCTCGCAGCGGGATTCATGGCGTCTGCAAATGCACAGACCACCATGAAAATCAGCATTTCCACGGCCCAGAATTCGCATCAGGGCATTGCCATCGACACTTTTGCCAAAGAAGTCGAGAAACGCACAGCAGGCCGCTACAAAGTCCAGACCTTCTACAACGGGGCCCTGGGCGGCGAACGCGAATCCATCGAGGCCGTGCAGCTGGGCACCCAGGAGCTGGCCTTCTCCTCCACCGGCCCCGTACCCAATTTTGTCCCCGAGACCAAGATCCTCGACGTTCCCTTCCTGTTCCGGGACAAGGCGCACGCGCGCGCCGTGCTGGACGGCCCCATCGGCCAGAATCTCCTGACCAAATTCGATGCCAAGGGCTTCAAGGCGCTGGCCTGGGCCGAAAACGGTTTTCGGCACATGACCAACAGCAAGCGGGACGTGAAAGTTCCGGAGGACCTGAAGGGACTGAAGATGCGCACCATGGAAAATCCGGTGCATATCGCTGCGTACAAAGGCCTGGGCATCATCACCACGCCCATGGCTTTTCCCGAAGTATTCACGGCGCTGCAGCAAGGCACGGTCGACGGCCAGGAAAATCCCCTGTCTGTGATCATGTCCGCCAAGTTCGACCAGGTGCAAAAGCACCTTTCACTGACCGGCCACGTTTACTCACCTTGCATTTTCTTGATGAACAAAGCGGCCTTCGACAAGCTCAGCGCTGCCGACAAGACAGCCTTCGTTGATGCCGCCAAGGAAGCGACCAAGGCGAACCGGGCCCGCGTGGACCAGGACGATGCCAACGGTGTAGCCGAGCTGCGCAGCAAAGGCATGACCGTGATCGAAAACGTCGACAAGGCGAAGTTCGTGGCAACGCTGGCGCCGGTCAACGCTGAATTTGAAAAGCAGTTCGGCAAAGCCAACATCGACGCGATCAGGAACTACAAGTAAACCGTACCGCAACTATTTTGCTACTTTTTTTGTAGCCGCTTACGCCCGCCACCATTGGTCTGCGGGCGTTTTCATTGCAATTCTCAATTCTCCTCATGTATCGGCGCATCCATGAAACAAGCTTTTCTCCAACTTGAACGGTGGACCACCGGCTTCTCCATGCTGGTGGCCTGCGTGATGCTGGTCATCGCATCGGGGCTCGGTGTGTTCCAGATCCTGACGCGTTTTGTCTTCGAGCAGCCTGCAGAGTGGAGTGAAATTCTGATCCGCCTCAGCCTGATCTGGATGGTCTTTATGGGAATTCCCATGGCTTTCCGCCAGGGCGCCATGGTCAGCGTGGATGTGCTCTACCGCTGGAGCCCACCCCGCATCCGGCGGGTGCTGGACTGGCTGGTCTGCATCGCCGCTCTGGCCCTCGTCGCAGTCATCGTCTGGTGGGGCTGGGACTATTCCCTTCGCGGGCGTGTGCAGTCCATGGCCGGCCTTGAATCCATTTCCATGTTCTGGGGTTATGTGGCCATGCCGATCGGCGGCATGTTCTGCGTGATCGGCATCATCGGCAACCTGGTTGACCCACAGCGCAATGAACTGGAGACAGCGC
>NZ_JBFUAZ010000529.1:0-2992 GCF_056406035.1 Polaromonas sp. P1_E1_2
GGCGTAGTCAGCCTGCCGTTTGCGCTGGGTGTTCTGCGTTAGGGAGAAGCCGGCAAATTGCTATTGATTTAATAGCTGCTTGCGCACACCCTTAAAGGGCTGCAGGCCAATTTCATTCAAATTTATTGACCGAGGGCCCAAGCCACATGTTCCCGCACCAGCTCGCTGGGAGAAGCGGCATGCATTTGCAGGGCTTCGCGCAGGGGCGTTCCCGCCTCAGGATCGAGCACCCGCAGGGCATTGCCCATGGCCACCGCAATATTGCGCAGCCAGCGTTCATGGCCTATACGGCGTATCGGGCTGCCTTCGGTGAATCGCAAAAAATCCACCTCCGTCCAGCCGACCAGAGTGACGAGTTGCTGCCCGGTCAAGCCGCTGCGCTCGTCAAAGTCGGGCAAGGCGCTACGCTGGGCGAACTTGTTCCACGGGCAGACCAGCTGGCAGTCGTCGCAGCCATAAATCCGGTTACCCATCAGCGGACGAAGCTCCAGCGGGATCGGGCCCACGTGTTCGATGGTGAGGTAAGAGATGCAACGCCGTGCATCGAGCTTGTGGGGTGCGATGATCGCCCGCGTCGGGCACACGTCAATGCAGGCCTGGCAGGTGCCGCAGTGCGGCGTCACCGGCTCGCTGGGCGGCAGGGCAATGTCGACGTAGATTTCCCCCAGGAAGAACATGGAGCCCGCTTCCCGGTTGAGCAGCAAGGTGTGTTTGCCACGCCAGCCCTGGCCGCTGCGCGCTGCCAGTTCGGCCTCCAGCACAGGTGCGGAGTCGGTGAAAGCCCGATGGCCGAGCTGACCGACGTGGCTGGAGATGCGTTCGCTGAGTTTTTGCAGGCGCGCGCGCATGATCTTGTGATAGTCGCGGCCACGTGCATACACCGACACAATGCCTTCCGCAGGCCGCTCAAGCCGGCTGAACTCAAGGGCCTGCCATTCGCCCGGGGCGGCAGCCGTCGATGCGGGCAGATAGTCCATGCGTGCCGTGATGACGCTGATGGTGCCCGGAATCAGCTCGGCCGGCCGGGCCCGTTTGAGCCCGTGCGCCGCCATGTAATGCATGTCACCATGGAAGCCTGCAGCGAGCCAGGCTGATAATCCAGGCTCGGCCGACGATAAATCCACACCGGCCACGCCAATTTGCGAAAATCCAAGCTCGCGCGCCCAAGTTTGAATTTGAGAAACGAATTGATGACTGTTCAAAGAATTGCTGGCGGGCACCCGCTGATTGTAAAAAACATTGCCTGGCAGGACGAAGCGGCCACGGCAGCCTTCGCGCAGGCACTGGCGCGGCATCCCTCCATCGGGCGCGCACTGGTCGAACTGCAGGGCGACCTGGGCGCCGGCAAAACGACCTTCGTGCGTCACCTGTTGCAGAGCCTGGGCGTCGAGGGCCGCATCAAAAGCCCGACATATGCGGTGGTTGAGCCCTACACCCTGCCCGCGTCCAGCCGGCACGCCGGCCTGAACATCTGGCACTTCGACTTCTACCGTTTTAACGATCCCCGCGAATGGGAAGAAGCCGGATTCCGCGACATCTTTGCCAGCCCGGGCCTCAAGCTCGTCGAATGGCCCGAGAACGCTGGCCCGCATCTGCCGCAGCCCGACCTGCTGCTGCAGCTGGAAGTCCTGCCTGATGAAACGCGTGCCGTCACCCTGACAGCCCACACGCCCACGGGCGTGGAGCTGCTGGCATGAAGCGCCGGACCCTGAACCGCCGCAGCGCCCTGCAACTGGGCAGCTTGGTGCTTCTGCTGGGTGTGCAGCACATCGCGCGCGGCGCAACCATCGTGGCGGTACGTGTCTGGCCGTCCAAAGACTACACGCGGCTCACCATCGAGTCCGACGGCGAAATCAAGGCAAAACAATTTTTCATCGCCGACCCGCCGCGCCTTGCCGTCGACATGGAAGGCATAGACCTGATTCCCGCGCTGCGCGAACTGGTCGCCAAGGTGAAATCCGACGACCCGAATATCTCGGGCATACGCGTGGGGCAAAACGCCCCTGGCGTGGTGCGGCTGGTGATAGACCTCAAGCAGCCCATACAGCCGCAGGTGTTCACCCTGCCGCCTGTGGCCGCCTACCAGTACCGGCTGGTGTTTGACTTGTACCCGACGCAGGTCGCCGACCCGCTCGAAGCCCTGATTGCCGAGAAGCTCGCCGACAGGCAACCAGGCGCAACGCCCGCGCCTGCCAATGACCCTATTGCCGACCTGATCGCACGGCAGTCGGGCAAGCAGGCCGACGGCAAGCCACCGCCGGCAGTCGTCGCGGAAAAAGACAAGGACAAGACCCACGGGCCAACGACCGGCCCTGCCACCCCCGGCGGCGCCAAGACCTCGCCCGAAGCGGCCGTCATTGCGAAGAACAAGACCGACCGCCTCGTCATCGTCGCGCTGGACCCGGGCCATGGCGGAGAAGACCCCGGTGCCGTCGGCCCCGGCGGCACGCGCGAGAAAGACGTGGTGCTGCAGATCGCGCACCGCCTGCGCGACCGCATCAACCAGCAGCCCAATATGCGCGCCTACCTCACGCGCGATGCCGACTTCTTTGTGCCGCTGCATGTGCGCGTGCAGAAGGCGCGTCGCGTGCAGGCCGACCTCTTTATCAGCATCCACGCCGACGCATTTTTTACGGCGCGTCCACAGGGCGCCAGCGTCTTCGCGCTCAGCGAAAAAGGCGCGTCCAGCAGCGCCGCGCGCTGGATCGCCGACAAGGAAAACTCGGCCGACCTGGTGGGCGGCATCAACGTCAAGGCCAAGGACGCCCAGGTACAGAAAGCTCTGCTCGACATGAGCACCACGGCGCAGATCAACGACAGCCTGAAGCTCGGCAGCGCCATGTTGGGCGAGATCGGTAATGTCGGCAAGCTGCACAAACCGAAAGTCGAGCAAGCCGGCTTCGCTGTCCTGAAAGCGCCTGACATTCCCAGTGTGCTGGTGGAGACCGCCTTTATCAGCAACCCCGACGAAGAAGCCAAACTGCGCAGCGAC
>NZ_JBFUAZ010000530.1:0-2991 GCF_056406035.1 Polaromonas sp. P1_E1_2
GACGGTGGACGGCCAGATGCAAACCTTTGCCGCCAAAGACGGACGGTGGACGGCCAGATGCAAACCTTTGCCGCCAAAGACGGGCGCTTTAACCGCGACAACTTCTTCGGCCAGAACGCTGAACTCGCACGCCTGGCCCAGGGCATGACCGATGAGCAGATCGACCGCCTCAAACGCGGCGGCCACGACCTGGTGAAGATCCATGCCGCCTACGCCGCGGCGGCCAGCCACCAGGGCCAGCCCACGGTGATCCTGGCGCACACCAAAAAGGGCTACGGCATGGGAAGCGCCGGCCAGGGCAAAATGACCACGCATTCGCAGAAAAAATTCGACGGCGAAGAGCTGATCGAATTTCGCAACCGCTTCAATTTGCCGCTGTCTGACGAGCAAGCCAAAAACCTGGCCTTCTACAAGCCCGCCGCCGACAGCGCCGAGATGCAATACATGCACGCCAAACGCGCAGCACTGGGCGGCTATTTGCCGCGGCGTGAAACGGCGGCCGACATCGTGAACATCCCAGCCCTGCCCTCTTACGCGCAATTCGCGCTCGCTGCCGACGGCAAAGAGATGAGCACCACCATGGCCTTTGTGCGCATGCTGGGCGGCCTGCTGAAAGACGCGGCGCTGGGCCCGAAGATCGTGCCCATCGTGGCCGACGAGGCGCGCACCTTCGGCATGGCCAACCTGTTCAAGCAGGTGGGCATTTACTCCAGCGTGGGCCAGCGTTATGCGCCGGAAGACATCGGCTCGGTGCTGAGTTACCGCGAGGCGCTCGACGGCCAGATCCTGGAAGAAGGCATCAGCGAAGCCGGCGCCATGGCCAGCTGGACGGCCGCTGCCACCAGCTACAGCGTGCACGGCCTGGCGATGCTGCCCTTCTATATTTATTACTCGATGTTCGGCTTTCAGYGCGTGGGCGACCAGATCTGGGCTGCCGCCGACCAGCGCGCCCGCGGCTTCCTGCTGGGTGCCACCTCGGGCCGTACCACGCTGGGCGGTGAAGGCCTGCAGCACCAGGACGGCACCAGCCACCTGATCGCCGCGACCATCCCAAACTGCAAGGCCTACGACCCGGCCTTCGCGGGCGAGCTCGCCGTGATCCTGGACCGCGGCATGCAGGAGATGATGGTCGAGCAAAAGGACGTCTTCTACTACGTCACGCTGATGAACGAGAACTATGCCCAGCCTGATTTGCAAGCCGGCTCCGAAGCGGACATCATTCGCGGGTGCTATCAATTCAATAGCTGGTCGCGCTCGTCCTTATTGCCCCATAGCCCTAAAACATCTTCAAAAAAGGCTCAAAAAGTCGTTTTAATGGGCTCCGGAGCGATCCTGACCGAGGTAATCAAGGCTGCGCAGCAGCTGGCCACGCAGGGCATTGAGGCCACGGTCTTCAGCGTGACCAGCTGGAGTGAGCTGGCGCGTGATGGTGCAGCTTGCCAGCAAGAGGCGATCAATGACGGCGCTGTGACTGCGCCCTTCATCGCTCAGCAGTTGCAAGGCAGCACCGGCCCCATCGTTGCCGCCACCGACTATGTGCGCGCTGTGCCGGAAAGCATCCGCGCCTTTGTGCCCGAAGGCAGGCACTACCTGACCCTGGGCACCGACGGCTTTGGCCGCAGCGACACGCGCGCCGCGCTGCGTGAATTCTTCAGCGTCGATGCTCAAAGCATCGTGAAGGCGGCGCTGTATATGCTGAACCAGAAGTAGGCCAACGCACGAAAGCCCGCGCGCGGCAGGCCGCGCACGGGCTCGGGAAAGAAGTGCCGGCTTACTTGGGCAGCAGCACCTTATCGACCACGTGGATCACGCCGTTGGACTGGTACACGTCGGCGATGGTCACGGTGGCCCAGCCGCCTTTTTCATCGGTCACCGTGACCTTGCCGCCGGCCGATTTGGCCACCAGCGTGCCACCGGCCACCGTCTTGATGGTGGCCATGCCCTTGCCGTCGGCAATCATCTTGCTGATGGCTGCGGCGTCCCACTTGCCGGGTACGACGTGGTAGGTCAGGATGCCGGTGAGCATGCCCTTGTTTTCGGGCTTGAGCAGGGTGTCGACCGTGCCGGCGGGCAATGCGGCAAAGGCCGCATTGGTGGGCGCAAACACGGTGAACGGGCCCGGGCCCTTGAGCGTATCGACCAGACCCGCTGCCTTGACGGCGGCGACCAGCGTGGTGTGGTCTTTGGAATTGACTGCGTTGTCGATGATGTCCTTGCTGGCGAGCATGGGCGCACCGCCCACCATGACCTGGGCGAAGGAAGATGCGGCAGCCAATGACAGGGCGATGGCCACGCCGACGGATGCCAGTTTGTGTTTTGTCTGCATGTGAATACCTTTGAACTGATGTTGATGAAGTAGATACGCAAGCCGCAACCGGAAGGGTTTTCAAAGCGGCTGACATGAATACGGGGCCGAAGACCGGCTGGATTCAAATCAAACGTATCAATCAGGACGCATCAATGCTTTTCACCGCGCACGCGGGCAAAGCTCAGGCAGCAGGTTCAAAAAACGCGCGCACAGCCTGCGGGAAAATCAGGTGTTCCTGCGTCAGGATGCGGGCAGACAGCGTCCTGGCAGTGTCGCCCGGCAGCACAGGCACCACCGCCTGCGCCAGGATGGCCCCGTGGTCCAGTACTTCCGTGACCTGGTGCACCGTCGCGCCCGCCACCTTGCAGCCCGCATCAATGGCGCGCTGGTAGGTGTCCAGCCCCGTGAAGGCCGGCAGCAGCGAAGGATGAATGTTGATCAAGCGGCCGGCGTAGTGCTGCACAAAGCCCGGCGTCAAAATGCGCATGAAACCGGCCAGCACCACCAGCGCGGGCGAATGCCGGTCAATGCGGGCCATGAGTTCCGCATCAAAAGCCTCCCGGGAATCAAACGACTTGTGCGGCACAACTTCGGTAGCAATTCCCAGGCTTTGGGCCAGGGCCAGCCCCGGGGCATCCGCCTTGTTGCTGATGACAGCGGCTACCTGTACCCCCCATTTGTTG
>NZ_JBFUAZ010000531.1:0-2990 GCF_056406035.1 Polaromonas sp. P1_E1_2
GGATCAAACTCTATAGTTTAATCACTGCAATAATTTTCAACTCCTTGCATTTGACTGCAAGAAGAAACTCATAAAAACGGAATTGATGAGAAATCTTGACGATTTCACATTTTCTATCTCTATGAGCGTTTAAGGTCAGAAGACCTGGTTACAAGTAACCTGGCAATCGCCTTCAAACGCCCATACTTATCGGCTGTAAATTTTTAATGATCCTGACTACTTGCTTAGCGCATTTAGCACCTTGCTTTTGTCGTCTCGCTGTAATCAGCTGAGCCTCGAATTATATACTGGATTTTAATTCCCAGTCAACCCGAGGGTTATTTGCCTTTCTCGCTTGACAAACTCAATTCAGAGAATTTCGCTTGCCTCGCTGTAATCAGCAGAGCCTCAAATTATATACCGGTTTTTGATCACCAGTCAAACTTTTTTGACTCTTTTTTCTGCTGTCTGACCGCTTGGCGGTCAGAACTTTCGTTTTCWGCAGAGCCTTGAATTCTATACCGGTTTTTGAGTCCCGGTCAACTTTTCAAGATCTTTTTTCTACTGAACTTTTCGGTTTCGCGGTAGCTGCAAATCCCGAAGAATTTGTTCGCTGTGTTCAGCAGAGCCATCGACTATAGCACGGTTGTTTTGCGCTTTTCAAGCACCGCTTAAAAAACTTTCTCAACTTACGCGTTGTTCACCATAAGAGGCAGTGAGCGCAAGCGCTTCCCTGTCAGTGCGTACAGGGCATTTCCCAATGCAGGCGCCAATGGCGGCACACCTGGTTCGCCTGCGCCGCCAGGTGTTCTCTCGCTGGGGACAATATGAGTCTGCACAACGGGCGCCTGCGCCAKTCCCACCATGGCGTACTGGGGGAAATTCTTCTGGCGCACAACACCGTCCTCTATATCTATGCGGCCATGCAGCGCCGCGGTCAGCGCAAAGATAACGCTCCCCTCCATTTGCTGTGCCACGATGCCCGGGTTCACAGCCGTACCGCAATCCACAGCACACACCACGCGGTGAACGCGCAGCATGCCATTGAGCAATGACACCTCCGCGACCTGCGCCACGATGGACCCAAACGATTCATGCAAGGCGATGCCGCGGGCCCGCCCCTCGGGAAGAGCGCTGCCCCAGCCAGCCTTGAGTGCAGCCAGATCCAGCACGGCCAGATGCCGCGGTGCTTCGCCCAGCAGGGAACGCCGGAAAGCGAGAGGATCCTGTCCAGCCGCCCAGGCCAGCTCGTCCACGAAGCTTTCAGAAAAGAACGCGTTATGCGAATGCCCCACCGAGCGCCAATAGCCGACAGGCACGCCCGAGCGCGTGGCCACATGCGACATGGACTGGCTGGCAAAGCCATAAGGCAGGTCGAACAAACCTTCCGCAGCACTTTTATCGGGGGTATCAAAGGGCCCGGACAGGGCCGGCAGGTTGCGTTCGAGCCATCTAGGCGTAATGGCGTCGCCGGCAGACTTGATGGACAGGCAGGTGACGTCGCCCGTTTCGTCCATGGAGGCCCTCAGCCTGGCTACCTGCATGGGCCGGTAAAAGTCGTGCGTGGTGTCTTCTTCGCGCGACCAGATCAATTGCACAGGCCGGCCACCACACTCCACGGCAATGCGCACTGCCTGCGCCACACAGTCGACCTCCAGCCGGCGGCCAAAGCCGCCCCCCAGCAAGGTGACAGTGACATGGACATCTTCCTGAGCCACCCCGGCCACCCGTGCGGCAACGGCCACAGCCATCTGCGGCACCTGGGTGGGCGCCCAGAGCCATACCTTGCCGCCCATGACTTGCGCGGTGCAGTTCATGGGCTCAAGCGTGGCGTGGGCCAGGTAGGGTGCACGATAAAGTGCCTCGATTTTCCGCACAGCGGATGCCTCGGCCTTGCCGGCATCGCCTTTTTCATAAAAGACATGGCCTTCTTCACGTGCCAGAGCGGTTTCCAGCGATTGTTCAATCGCGCGGGTGTCCAGCGCGCCAGCGGGTCGCTGCTGCCATTCGACCGGCACCATCAAGGCCGCCTGCTGGGCCTGCCACCAGGTTTTACCCACCACGGCAAAGCCGGCAGTAGAGCCCGCATAGGCCGGCAGCCGCACCAGGCGCTCCACGCCAGGTAAGGCCAGCGCCGTATTCACCTGAATCGCACCCGCTGAACCGCCCAACATGGGACAAAGCCGGATCGCCGCATACACCATGCCCGGCAACCGGACATCGAGGCCAAAAACGGCCGTGCCATTAACCTTGGCAGGTAAATCCAGGCGCTGGGCACCCCGCCCTATCAKCTTCCAGTCCCCGCGGCTTTTGAGAGTCACGTCCCCCGGCGGAGTCGCTGCGGCAAATTTCGCCAGTTCACCGTAGTGGGATGAGGGGCCTGAGGGGTGCGAAATCACGCCGTTTTTGACTGTGAGCTCATCCACCGGCAATTTCCAGTCCAGCGAGGCGGCCCCCAGCAGGGATGCCCGGGCCGTGGCAGCGGCCAGGCGCACCACGTCCCAGGCATCCGCCAGGCTTGAGGAACCCCCTGTCGCGTTGATGCCGAGCTCACGGGCAACCTTGCCCATCATCCACTCGCCGATCCTGACCGGGGTGGGGCGAACCCTGGGGGCGCCTTCTTTGGCAAAGTCATCGACGTCCAGTGGATGAAAGGGCAGGCTGCCCACCAGCATCGCGACATTACCGTAAATGGCATCAGAACCCGCCTGCGCCACGGTCACCCGCTGCAGCGGCACGTCAAGCTCTTCGGCCACCAGCATGGCCAGCGCCGTGTGCACGCCCTGACCCATTTCGCTGCGCGGCATGGCCAGCACCACACCGCCGTCCGCCCGGATCTTGATCCAGCCATTGAACACCGCGCCATCAAGCTCGGGAATGCTCGCAGGCCAGGGCTTGGCCGGGCTGCCCAGCCGGGAGCGCGCCGGCAACAGGCTCCAGCCCACCAGCAATGCGCCTGCCGCACCGGTTGCACTGAGCAGCCAGGCCCTTCTCTTCATGAGGACGTGGCC
>NZ_JBFUAZ010000532.1:0-2971 GCF_056406035.1 Polaromonas sp. P1_E1_2
GGACTGTGACAGCCAATCAGGCCTCATCTAATTGCTGCGGCGCACAACGGCTTTTCCTGGTGCCGCGAGCTGCGGCAAGCCTAAAAAACGATCCGACTCAAGGTCCAAAGGCCAACGATTTCTTCATGGCCTCAACCACCGCGTCCGAAGGAGTGTCGAAATCGAACTTGGCCCCAAGGTCCAACGCCTTTAACAGGAGTGGGTTTGCGTTCTTGAGGGAGTCGAACAGAGTAGCCGCTTTTTTAGTCACATCTGCTGGAGCGCCAGGGTGAACATACAGCCCGTAGCCCCAACTCGCGTTGGCGGTCGGCACAATGACCAGTTGCGCCATATGGATGCGCTCATCGGTACCGTGGTGGCTTTTCATGGTGGCAGCCTGTGCGCTCTGTAGCCGGGTAATCAGACCGGCCCACCGGTCCGCTTGCCAATGAAATGCCGCTTTGGTCGGCAAGTAGCTTTGCCCCAGCCCTTGTTGAGGCAATATTTCGACCACCGTGCCGCAAAAATTCTCGGCTTTTACGAGCGATGTGGTCACACCGCTTTTCATGCCAAAGCAACTGGTCGTCTTGAGCTTGGCGAGCACTTTAGCTTGATCAGCGGGAGGGAGCGTCTTCAACTCGACCGGTTTGCCGTCCTTGACCGTTCCGATGTCAGCCAGAATCAGTACAGCCGACTGGATCGGGTCCATGTTGACAGCCACCGGCTTATAGCCCGAGGCAAGACCGACCACGGGGTTGCCATAGACCCAGCATGGTGGCGCCGGTTTCTTGACGGCTGTCAAAACATCCTGCGTCTCCCGGATGTTGAGCACCGGCGTGACCGACAGCCCCGTGGGGCGGATAAAGTCAACGAGTTCTTTCAGGGCACTTTCGGTTTGCGAGGCTCCCTCGCCCCGGATCACTTGCGGATTAAGGTAAAGACCGCCCTCGCACTGCTGCGCCTGCGCGGTCAAACCAAAAAAAAACAAAGCCATCAGCAACAATGAGTTTTTCATGGCTATTACCTTTCAAAACATTTTTGTGTCCCAGTCATCGCCACGGAACGAAGCGCCAGCCCTTTTGAAATTCATGGTATCGGCGATGTGACACTTTCCTCCTAGGGAGATACGCTATCAAGCGCCCGCCATGGAGCAAAACAGCTCGGGACAAACCCTAGAGGGCATCGAAAATCCCACAAACTTGACCCCTGTCAAGAGTTTTTCGTCCACTTGGTAAGACCATACGCGTGCAATATGCTCCGGCCAGGGAATCAGTAAAGAAGTTCCAAGCCCAAACAGAGTTACCCAATACAGGAGACAACGTGATGAAAACCAGATTTGCGAGCATCAGGAATAAATTGACTGCAGCGGGGACATGCGCCATCGCGGCAGCGGCGCTGACGGCCTTCCCCGCCCATGCAGCCTGGGAGCCCACCAAGCCAGTGGAGTTCGTGGTCCCTGCGGGTACCGGCGGCGGGGCCGATCAGATGGCCCGACTGATGCAAGGCATCATCATCAAGCACAAGCTGATGAAAGAACCGCTGATCGTCGTCAACAAATCCGGCGGTGCTGGCGCGGAGGGCTTCCTCGAAGTCAAGGGCGCCAAAGGTGACCCACACAAGATCATTATCACGCTGTCCAACCTCTTCACCACACCTCTGGCGACAGGTGTTCCCTTCAACTGGCGCGACATGACGCCCGTGTCCATGATGGCGCTCGACCAGTTCGTGCTATGGGTCAACGCAGAAAACCCCGCCAAGACCGCCAAGGACTACCTGGCAGCCGTAAAAGCCGCAGGCCCCAGCAAAATCAAGATGGGCGGCACGGGTTCCAAACAGGAAGACCAGATCATCACTGTCGGCATTGAGCAGGCCACAGGCACAAAATTCATCTATGTCCCATTCAAGGGAGGCGGTGAAGTCGCGGTCCAGCTCGTCGGTAAGCACGTCGACTCTTCCGTCAACAACCCGATCGAGGCCGTCGCCCAGTGGCGCGCCAACCAGCTTCGGGCTCTGTGCGTCTTCGACGACAAACGCATGCCCTACAAGACCAAAGTCACCGACACCCTGTCATGGGCCGACATCCCGACGTGCAAGGAAGCTGGCGTGCCCACCGACTACACCATGCTGCGCGGCATATTCATGGCGCCTGGCGTATCGAAAGACCAGCTCGAGTTCTATGTCAACCTGCTCAAGAAAGTCCGCGAGACCCCCGAGTGGAAAGACTACATGGAAAAAGGTGCGTTCAACCAGACGTCGATGTCCGGCGACGAGTTCGGAAAATGGCTGGGCGGCGCAGAGCAGCGCCATCGTGAGTTGATGAAGGAAGCCGGCTTCATCGCGAAGTAACGATAAAGAAAACCCGTTCGACGGGTTTTCTCCTGCGGGCTGGCCAAGTGTCAGCCCCACAATCAATCAAGTTCGCCCTGGTACAGGGCACTCAATCCAACGGAGTTGCTCATGGAGCCAAACCAAGAATCCGGCGCGCAAGCCCGCTCGGGCGTCGCGACCTATGTTGTTGAAGCGATCGTAGCCACCTGTATTGTCATCCTGGGTGCCGTGGTCATCCAGGGCAGTTGGGCCCTGGGGTCCGGCTGGACCACCGATGGCCCCGGTTCAGGCTACTTCCCGTTTTATATCGGCATCATCCTGTGTATTTCAGGCCTCGGCACCCTCTACCAAGCCTTGTTCGGCAAGAACAGGAATACCGAGGTATTTGTCGACAGAGAGCAACTCAAGCGGGTACTTGCCGTTTTGCTTCCTGCCATTGTTTATGTGCTGGCTGTCCAGTTTTTTGGCCTCTACGTGGCGTCCGCTGTATACATCGCGCTGTTCATGATCATCCTGGGGAAATTCTCCCCGATCAAAAGCGTGATCACCTCCTTCGTTGTGATCGCGCTGTTTTTCTTCATGTTCGAGGTCTGGTTCAAGGTTCCCTTGTTCAAAGGCCAGTTCGACTTGCTGAGCTTCCTCGGCTACTGAGTCATCTATACCC
>NZ_JBFUAZ010000533.1:0-2971 GCF_056406035.1 Polaromonas sp. P1_E1_2
GCCGCACCGCCCTGCGCCTTGGGTTTTTGCACCCACCAGGCAGCACCCGAGGCGACCGCAATGCCCGCTATCGCGACCGCTGTGTAAATTGCTTTTGATGCCATGGGGAGGAAAACTTGTTATACAAAGAGATACAAACTTCCAATGTAGCAGGACACCATGGCGCGCGCAGCCTTTTTCTGGCCTTTGCACAGGGTAAGCGCGGTAGCTTTACAACGGCTTTACCAAACGCCCTGGGCGACCAAAACGGCACGGATGCTATGTACGCTTATGGTGCGCCCGGGGCTTGCAATTTTTACGTGGGCCTTGGCTGCTTGGTGTGTGTTTTTGCGCATGTTCCCGCCCCGGCTTCAGACTCCCAGCCAGGTCTTTGTTACAAGCGGCCGAGCGCGCGTTCCACACCTTTGTTGGCCAGTGCGTCGGCACGCTCGTTGCCCGGGTCGCCGGCATGCCCCTTGACCCAACGCCAGTCGATCTTGTGGCCGCTGGAGACGACCAGGGCGTCCAGGCGCTGCCAGAGATCCACATTCTTGACCGGCGCCTTGGCCGCTGTACGCCAGCCCCGGGCTTTCCAGCCGTGAATCCACTCGGTAATGCCCTTGCGCACGTATTCGCTGTCCAGGTAAAGCGTCACGCTGCAGGGCCGCTTCAGCGCCGCCAGCGCCTCGATGACGGCAGTCATCTCCATGCGGTTGTTGGTAGTGCCAAGTTCGCCGCCAAATAGCTCTTTTTCGGTGCCGCCCATTGCCAGCAGCGCCCCCCAACCTCCGGGGCCGGGGTTTCCCTTGCATGCGCCGTCGGTATAGATCACGACGTGTTGTGGTTGTGGCGTTGTGCCTGTTGGTGTGTCGGTCATGCGTTACAAATGCTCCCGGGAAGCTCCAAAGAGCAGCCGGTGGTTAAAGAAAAATCAGGCAGGCGGCTGTGAGCGGGATGAACGGGTGAGCGGCTCCTTGTTGGCTATCGCGGCGGGTGCCGTTGCCGGCGCCCTTCGCGCCTTCCAGGCGGGCTCAAGCAACCGGACGCCACGTACACGCTTGACCGCTGCGAGGAAATACACAGCGCCAAAAATAGGCCACCAACGTTCGCCCGCCGTATCCATCCACTCGAACCGGTCCAGCCAGGCCTGACTTGTGAGCGCCGGCCGGTAGCAGCCAAAGCGCCCCGACTCTACCTCAAAGTCCAGCAGCCTCAGCCAGTCGCGAAGGCGCCAGTAGCCGATGAACTCGCCTGTTTTGGGAAGAAACAGGTTGTCATACCCCCAACGCTGGTAAATGTGGCCGCGGCGCTGGCGCAGCCCCCACAAGCTGGTCGGGTTGAAGCCGCTGATGACCACCCGACCTTCCGGAACAAGCACCCGGCTCACCTCGCGCAGGCTGGCATGCGGGTCGCTGCTGAGTTCGAGCGTATGCGGCAATACCACCAGGTCCAGGCTGTTCTCCGGGAAGGGAAGTGCTCCTGCATCGGTCAGGAGCGCCGCGCGCCGGGAACTTGCGGCCGTGCGGCCGCTCGTATCTGTAGCCGGGGACTTTCCGGGTTCAGACGACGGCGGCAGGGAATCCAGTGCCAGCCATTTGTGCGGCATGCGATTGGCTTGCAGGGCGTCGAGCTCCGGCAGGCCCAATTGCAGTGCGTGGTAACCAAAAACGTCGCTGACGGCCTGGTCAAAATGCGTGCGTTCCCAGTCCAGAAGATAGCCGCCGGGAGGGGTCTTCAGCCAGTCCGTCAAACCTATAATTTCAGAGCTCATTGAGACCACTGTATGTATTTGATTCCCATTCCTGCCTTCGACGACAACTACCTCTGGTTGTTGCATGACGGCAGGCGTGCCCTGGTCGTGGACCCGGGAGATGCCGGGCCGGTGCAGCGCACCCTGGAGCAGCACGCATTGCAACTGGAGTCGATTCTAGTCACGCATCACCATCCCGACCACACGGGCGGTGTCGATGCCCTGCGCGAAGCGACGGGCGCCCAAGTCTGGGGCCCTGCCACCGAACGCATTCCGCAGCCTTACACACATCTCAATGGAGGTGACAGCCTCACGGCCCTCGGCCTGGATTTCCAGGTGATCGACGTGCCCGGGCATACCGCAGGTCACATTGCTTATTACCTTGCCCCCACGCTTTCCGCTTCGCGTGATGCGCTGCCCCCCGAGGGGGCTCATCCGGCTTGGGGCGGCCCGGCGCCGGATGGCCTTGCCGTGAACGGCAGGCCGCTGCTGTTTTGCGGCGACACACTGTTCTCGGGAGGCTGCGGACGTTTGTTCGAGGGTACACCGGCGCAAATGCTGGCCTCGCTCGACAAGCTGGCTGCGTTGCCTGGCAACACCGTCGTCTGTTGTACCCATGAATACACACTCAACAATCTCCGCTTTGCCGTGGCAGTCGAGCCAGAAAATGCCGACCTGGCGGCATATCAGGCGCAATGCGTTGCACTTCGCGCCCAGGGAAAGCCAACCTTGCCGACCTCTGTGGCCCAGGAATTGCTGATCAACCCCTTCTTGCGGACCCGCCAACCCACTATCATGGCTGCTGCCCGGCACTTTGATGCGTCGGCCCGAGACGACAACACCGTATTTGCCGCCATCCGGCAGTGGAAAAACCAATTCAAATGACGCCACACGACCGAACCACTGCAGCCGCTCCTCTTCCCAAACTCATCAATTTCCGTATTGTTTCATTGGCGTTTCTGCTTGTGGCGACACTGTTGGCGGGCTGCGCCACACAGCCACCCGGCATGCCGGGTGACCCGGTCCTCACAACAGGAACAAGCCCCACCGCCAAACCGCAAGTGCCGGGCGGCCCGCTTCAAGCCATCACACCAGGTCAGATCGGCTCTTACCAGATCGCCTCCACGGAACCTCCCAAGGAACTATGGGACCGTATTCGCCGCGGCTTCGCCATGCCTGACCTGCAAAACGAACTGGTGACGGATCGCGAGCAGTGGTATGCCAGCCGGCCGGACTATATCC
>NZ_JBFUAZ010000534.1:0-2967 GCF_056406035.1 Polaromonas sp. P1_E1_2
GTCAAGTCCATCCGCTACCGCCCTGACTGGCACAAATACCTCTACGGCATTTTTGTCGTGAATTTCCTGGTACTCGGTTACCTGGGTGTTCAACCGCCATCGGCCATCGGTGAGCGCGTGTCCCAGCTCGGCACCCTGTTCTATTTTGGTTTCTTCCTTTTGATGCCGTGGTGGAGCCGCCTGGGTACGCCTAAAACGCCGCCTGACCGTATTATTTTCCACGGTCACTAAGCAGGAGATAACAACAATGAAAAAACTGATTTTTTCCCTGATCGCGGCCCTCGGCCTGRTTGCCGGTGCACACGCTTCCGAAGGCGGTATTGCCTGGGACAAGGCACCGAACAACACGAATGACCTGGGCTCGCTGCAAAACGGTGCCAAGCTGTTCGTCAATTACTGCCTGAACTGCCACTCCGCTGCTTTCATGCGCTTCAACCGCCTGAAAGACATCGGCCTGACCGAGCAACAAATCAAGGACAACCTGCTGTTCACGACCGAAAAGGTCGGCGACACCATGAAGGCTGCGATTGATCCCAAGCAGGCGAAGGACTGGTTCGGCGGCAATCCGCCCGACCTGACCGTGATTGCACGTTCGCGATCGGGTGCCGGCGGCACGGGTGCCGACTATCTTTACACTTACCTGCGCAGCTACTACCCCGACAACACCAAAGCCACGGGCTGGAACAACCGCGCTTTCCCGAGTGTGGCCATGCCGCATGTGTTGTGGGAACTGCAGGGCACGCGCGAGCCGCAGTACGACTACAAGGAAGAGCACGGCCATAAAGTGGAGATTTTTAAGGGTTGGAAGCAGCTCACCCCCGGCACCATGACGCAGTTGCAGTATGACCAGGCGATGGGCGACCTCGTGGGCTACCTGCAATGGATGGGCGAGCCGGCCCAGAACACCCGTATTCGCGTCGGCGTCTGGGTGCTGATTTTCCTTCTCGGCTTGACCTTTGTTGCCTGGCGCCTGAATGCGGCGTTCTGGAAAGACGTCAAGTAATTTTTCGCCGGGGCTAAGCTCCCGGCACCTTCTGGAGTGGATGCTTTCAATGTATCCACTCCTTTGCATTTAGGAGTTCCGCACCATGATGGTCCTTTATTCAGGCACGACCTGCCCCTTCTCGCACCGCTGCCGTTTTGTGCTGTTTGAAAAGGGCATGGACTTCGAAATTCGCGATGTTGACCTGTACAACAAGCCGGAAGACATCAATGTGATGAACCCATACGGACAGGTACCTATCCTGGTCGAGCGCGACCTGATCCTGTACGAATCGAACATCATCAACGAGTACATCGACGAGCGCTTTCCGCACCCGCAACTCATGCCCGGCGACCCGGTTGACCGCGCGCGCGTTCGCCTCTTCCTGCTGAACTTCGAAAAAGAACTGTTCGTCCACGTCAGCACGCTGGAATCGCGCGCCTCCAAAGGCAACGAAAAGGCGCTTGAAAAAGCCCGTTCGCATATCCGCGACCGCCTGACGCAGCTCGCACCGATCTTCCTGAAAAACAAGTTCATGCTCGGCGATAACTTTTCCATGCTGGACGTGGCGATTGCCCCGCTGCTGTGGCGCCTGGACTACTACGACATTGACCTGTCGAAAAATGCCGCACCGCTGCTCAAGTATGCGGAACGCATCTTTTCGCGCCCCGCCTATATCGAAGCGCTGACGCCTTCCGAAAAGGTCATGCGGAAATAATGGCCCCCACGCTTGCCACTGCGTGTACCTTCGGCTGTGCGCTGCCCCTTGCAAGAAGAAGAGGGGCGCTGCGCCTGCGGCCCGGCGAAGCCGGATCCGCGGCCCTGGCTGGCGAAGAGAGATCTCTCACGGCCGGTGAAGAGGGTGCCCATATGATGGTTCGGGTTTAACTTGGCTGAATTCATGAACGCCCTGGACTCCACGTCAACGCGACCGTATCTGATACGGGCTTTGTACGAGTGGTGCACTGACAACGGCTTCACGCCTTATGTGGCCGTGTCGGTGGACGACACCGTGCAGGTGCCGCGCGAGTACGTCAAGAACAACGAGATCGTGCTCAACATCAGTTTTGACGCGACCTCGTCACTCAAGCTCGGCAACGATTTCATCGAGTTCAAGGCGCGGTTTGCCGGCAGTGCCCGGGAAATCATGGTGCCCATCAGCCACGTGATTGCGATCTATGCCCGCGAAAACGGGCAAGGCATGGCCTTTCCCATGGTTGCGGCTTCCGCCGGTCCGGTTTCCGGCGCTGAGGCGGGCGCCGAAGACCCTCATGGCGCACCTCCGGTGGCTGCCGCGCCGGCTGCGCATCCGCACAATCCGGCGGAAGGCCCGGAAAAGATCATGCAGCTGGTGCCCGAAAGCAGCGCAGATTCGCAAGCCGATGACGGTTCCGAGCCGCCGGATCCGCCCAAGTCGCCGCGCACACGGCCTTCACTGAAACGGGTCAAGTAAAATAGCTTTGTGCCGCTTTAGCTCAGTTGGTAGAGCAACCGCCTTGTAAGCGGTAGGTCGTCAGTTCGATTCCGACAAGCGGCACCATTTTCCCTTTCCTGTTGCCTTCCCCATGCCATATGGGTACCATACGCTACGAAATTGGTAGCAGGCAATGTGATCAACATGCGGGCCACGACGTATTGAGGCTTCTGTGAGCCGGTCTGGACGACTACTTTTTGGCTATTAGTATCTTGAGCCGAATTGATGTAACCTTCCAACCTTTGCCGAGAAGGCGCGCCTGGATCAGGGGGAGCAACTGYCGGATTTTTGCAGCAGCCGCATTGCCATTCACCAGCAGGCACCAGGTTTCACCGTCAATCGGTCCGGCCTGAACGGCGGGCCGCAGGGCTTCAGGAAGCAGCGATTCAATGGCCTTGAGCCTTTCGCCGGACTCCTGAACGAGTTCCGTCAGCCGTGCCAGGGAAGGTGAATTCCCGGCCGCCTGGTAAACGGAAAGCGCCTGGGGAAGGCGCCGGTCAGTGGTCATGAT
>NZ_JBFUAZ010000535.1:0-2966 GCF_056406035.1 Polaromonas sp. P1_E1_2
AGGTCAGGAATGCGCCTGCCATGACGGAAGGCAAGATGTTCGGGAAGATCACCAGCCTGATTGTCGCGAATGGCCGAGCGCCGAGAATGCCAGCGGCGTCCGTCAGCGTCTGAACGTCAATCGTCTGCAAGCCGGTATCAATCGTGCGGTAGAGGTACGGCAGAGATAATGTGGTACAGCCGCAGATAAGCAGGATGCTCGCACCAGCGCTGCTATCGGCCAGCGGCAGCACCGACGATGACGAAAACAGCCGCAGATAGCCAAAGACAAGCACGATAGGCGGCACGACCATGGGCAGCATCACGAAGATTTCCACCACAGGCCGCAGCCATTGGAGGCGCAACCGGACATAATAGGCCATCGGAACCACGATGATCGTGCCAAAGATAATCGTCAATACTGCTATTATCAGCGAATAGAAGAAGCTGGCCGCAAATTCCGGGTCTAAGAAAACCGACTCGTAAGCCTCAAGCGAATATACGCCGCGCCGGATGTTAATGAAAATTCCGCCGTGCTGAAAAGCGGCATCAGAAAGAACACTGCGGCGATGGCGAATATGGTCCAAGGGGAATAGCGCAGGACGAATTTCATTTCATCCACCGTTCGGAGCGCACGCGAAGCATCAGGTAAAGAGAAATGGTCACCGTCATGACAAATACCATGAGCAAGGCTAGGACGGCGCCAAGCTGCTCGTTGTGCAGCACGTCGCCGCGAATTTGCGCGTAGAGCAAGATCGGGATGACGTTCACCGCCGTTCCTGTCAGCGCGTAGGCCGTTGCGACGCCCCCGAATGCATTGGCGAACAACAATGCCAACGCCCCGAGGATTGTTGGCCAGAGGATTGGCAGGCCAACAAAGCGCCAATACTGGGTAGCCGTGGCACCCAACATCTCGGCCGCCTCACGTGTCTGTGTGGAAAGCCGGTCAACGGCGGGCATGATGATCGTGAATGCAATCGGGACCTGAAAGAACAGGTAGGTAAGCGTCAAGCCGGAAAAGCTGGCAAGCTCAAAACCTGCCGCGTAAATGTCGATGCCGAAGGCCTTCCGTAAAAACACAGTCACGAGGCCAAGCCGCCCCAGAGTGGCGATGAAGGCGAAGGCAAGGGGTATGCCTGAGAAATGCGAGGCCACGCCGCAAAAGCTCATAACGGCGGCCTTCACCTTCTGGCTGGTCATGCGCCGGCCAACGGTGAGGGCCAGTACGAGCCCGAGCACCGTTCCAAGAACGGCGGTGACGGCGGAGATTTTGGCCGAAGCCATGAAGGCGTCGGCAACCTCCGGCGTGATGATCTCCGCGAAGTTCGCTAACGTAAAACCTCCCTGCTTATCAACAAAGGCCGTGGCCAGTAGCGCCGCGGTGGGCATCACCATCATGACGATGGCAAACATGAAAAACGGGGCCGTGGCAAGCAGTGCGGGCCAGTCAATGGACTTGAGGGATGAGGTACCTGCCAGCCCGGCGCGAATGCCACTCGCGCCGGGCTTGCCGTGTGTGGACTGTGGTTTCAACTTATTTGCTGCCTGCGCCTACGGTTGAAGTCCATTCCTTGGCAATCACTTCGCCGGCTTCCACTAGATGGGACAACTCGGGAAATACTAGATTGTTACCTGTCGCCGGGAGCTTGGTCAGCATGTCATCGGCAATTTTGCCGGATTTGCGCATGGCGTCAAAGCGGATGGGGTGGCAAAGGCCCTTGAGGTAGCCAAGTTGCCCCTCGTCGGAATAAAGGTACTCCATCCAGAGCTTGGCGGCATGCGGATGCGGCGCGTACTTGCTGATGGCTTGGGCATAAACGCCAGCCACGGTAAGGCTTGCCGGGACAATGGTGTCCAGTGGCGGATTTCCCTTGAAATTTTCGGCATAGGTGATGCCGTTGGAATCCCAGCGCGTGGTAATTGGCGTTTCGCCCTTGGCGATGGATGCTGCAGAGCCGAAACCGGGAACGAGATTGCCGGAGTCCTTCAATTGGCGGTAGAACTCGAGCCCAGCGCGGGCTGCTGCCGCGCCCGGCTGCGCGCCGGCTGCAAGGCCCGCGGCATAG
This sequence comes from Polaromonas sp. P1_E1_2, assembly GCF_056406035.1. Taxonomy (NCBI): domain Bacteria; kingdom Pseudomonadati; phylum Pseudomonadota; class Betaproteobacteria; order Burkholderiales; family Comamonadaceae; genus Polaromonas; species Polaromonas sp. P1_E1_2. The sequence continues at coordinate 2,045 of NZ_JBFUAZ010000535.1, forward strand.
ACGCTCAGGATGGAATTGTTGGCGGTTCGCGGGTCAGCAGGCAGTGAAACGCTCTTGCGATAGGCGGGGTCGAGAAGATCAGCCCAATCGGCTGGAGACTTTGAGATAACGTCCTTATTCACGACGAAAGAAAGCACGCCGTAATAGTCGCCGTACCATTGCCCTTCGGGGTCTTTGGCGGTGGCCGGGATTTCGTCCCACGTTTGCACCTTGTACGATTGCAGCAAGCCCTCTTTCTGCGCAATGGGGCCAAAAACAAGGCCCACATCGATGACATCCGGCGCCTGCGAGCCGTTGTTGCCTATATTAGCCTTGATCGTTGCCAATTCTTCACCGGATCCGGCGGTCGGGCTGAGTTCGTTTACGGTGAGGCCGTATTTATCTTTAAAGCCTTGAATCAGCGCAGCATAGCCGCACCAATCATGCCCGAGGGCAATAACCGTCAATTGCCCTTCGGCCTTTGCAGCCGCGACAAGATCATCCATTTCGTCAGCATGCGCGCCAAATGGCATGGCCAGGCAAGCGACACCTACAGTCAGATAGGCAGTCATCCGTTTCCTAATCATCCGGTTTCCTCTCGCGGGAACTAGCAATTAAATGAAGCCTTGCCGACTAACGGCTACTCTTTACAAGAATGTGACAATATCTGGCATAAATTGGCAATTACAGAAAATACGTGCCAGGAAAGTGCGCTTTTGCTTGGAGCACATAAGGTGAGATGAAGGAATGGCAGGCATTTTCAGTGTATGCGCGCGAAAACTGTCATGAAAGAGCCGTTGACAGATATTTGAAAGGCAATTATTCCCAAAAATGACAACATATCGGTTGTAAGCGCGGCCGACTCCATCGTGTAGAGTGAGGAATTTGTGACGAAACTACCGGCAGCAAGCCGCCTGCAAGCCATAGCTGATATGCTTCGCAC
>NZ_JBFUAZ010000536.1:0-2963 GCF_056406035.1 Polaromonas sp. P1_E1_2
TTCCAGGGTGCCAATTGCCACGCGCTGGCCCAACTGACCAGAAGCATCAGGACGCCCACCCCCACCATGATGCGAAAGGCCCAGAACACCGGCGCCACCGGCGGATGTTTTCCCTCGAACTCGTTCAAGCCCTTGACCTCGCCGTCCAGGCTGTGCGTGAGGTAGAGCGATGCCAGCTTGGGAATGCCGATTTCATAGCGGTTGGACTTGGTGGCTTGGTCGGGCAGTGCAAACAGTACCGCGGGCACGCCTTTTTGGGTTTCCCAGATGCCTTCCATGGCGGCCAGCTTGGCCGGCTGGTGCTCCATCGTGTTCAGGCCGTGCTGGTCACCCGCAACGATCTGCAGCGGAATCAGCATGGCAGCCATGTAGATGCCCGTCTTCAGGCCGGCCATGACTTCGGCCCCGCGGTCATCACGCAGCCAGCGGTAGGCCGAAACGCCCGCCACCAGAAATGCCACGGTCAGCCCCGACGCCARCAGCATGTGCACCAGCCGATACGGAAATGAAGGATTGAAGATCACCGCCAGCCAGCTCGTCACATGCGCCTGGCCGTTGATCATTTCAAAACCCGCCGGCGTCTGCATCCAGGAGTTGAGCGCCAATATCCAGAAAGCCGACAGCGTGGTGCCACCCGCCACCAGCAGCGTGGCGATGGTGTGCATGGTCTCGCTCACGCGTTCACGCGCAAACAGCATCACGCCCAGCATGGTGGCCTCCAGAAAGAAGGCGGTGAGCACTTCGTAGGCCAGCAGCGGCCCGGCAATGTTGCCCACCTTCTGCATGTAGCCCGGCCAGTTGGTGCCGAACTGGAAGCTCATGGTGATGCCGCTGACCACACCGAGGGCAAAGGTCAGCGCGAAAATTTTCACCCAGAACTGGTAGGCGTCCATCCAGTATTGCGCTTTGGTTTTCACGAAGCGCAGCTTGAAATACAGCAGCACCCAGCCCAGCGAAATGCTGATGGTGGGAAAGAGGATGTGGAAGGTGATGTTGGCCGCGAACTGGATGCGGGCCAACAGGAATGCGTCTAAACCGTCCATCATCAACTCCTGTTTTCGTCGGGAAGGTTGGCAGCAGGTGCTGCGGGGCCGAGGAGCTCGCCGGAAGGCTTCGCCGCCACTTTGCTGGATGCGGTGCGGCCTGTCAAACCGGCCTTCACGCTACTGGCGACCTTGTCCTTCACTTCCAGCAGCTTCTGCACCTTGGCGCCCATCTTCATCAGGCTCATCAGCGTGGCCGAGTCCATCTTCTGCACATCGGCCAGCCAGCCCGTCATCAGCTCGATCAGGTCGTGCATCTGCTTCATGCGCGCCTGGGCGTGGATGTCATCCTGGTTGGCCGGGTGTTCCATCAGCGCATCGCGCAGCATTGAAAGCGTCGGGTCAATCTCGCGCTTGCGGCGTTCCTCGGCCAGTGTGCGGAAGATGGCCCAGACGTCTTCCGGCGCACTGAAATACTCGCGCCTGTCGTTCGGCAGGTGCTGCAACCGCACCAGGTTCCACGACTGCAACTCCTTCAGCCCCATGCTGACGTTGGACCGCGAAAACGCCAGCGCTTCGCCGATTTCATCGGCATTCAGGGCCCGCGGCGAGACATATAACAAGGCATAAATCTGCCCCACAGTACGGTTAATGCCCCACCGACTGCCCATTTCACCGAAATGGAGAACAAACCGCTGGGTTAAGGGGGCCAGATTCATGGTTTGGGTCTCTTTACGGCGTCTTTGGTTTATTGAATTTTCAGGAATTACTGAAATTCTAATAAATCCAGGGAGTTCACGCCAGGGGTTTGGTGGGTTGACCTTTGGAACCTCTGAAAATTGATAATGGGCTTTCGTCGGCAAGCCCTCCATTAGGGGTTTGCATTCTGAATTCAATTTATTTACCGGATTGGGCCATCCCATATGCCAGAACGCAGTGAACTCGAAGGCTTCATCCAGATTAATGGCATTAACCAAACCGGCAAGGTGGCCGTATTTGTGTCGGACTACGAAGCAGTGATCAGTGACACACGAGAGCCGTCCGGATTAATCAAGGAGAAGCTCTACCTTCATCCCTTCAATCTTCACATGCTCCGCAATTCCCAAAGCAACGTGATGAAAAACGGGTTTTTCTATTCAGTCTCCGGGACATCGGTCGGGTCGTATGCCCAAGGTCCCTTGGGGGATCCACGTGATTGCGAATTTAACCAGCGACCCGTCAAGAGATTTGACATTCATTCCCAGTACACCGCGGAACTGCTGACAGTGAAGATTGAAGGCACCACAGAAGCGGGTGTGCATGCTTTCCCGCAGAATCAAGGCAAGCCGTTGCCACCATGGGCATTCAAGATCCAGTTTGCCGTTCCGAGAAGTGATATGAAGCGATTTTTTGGATTCACCGACTTTAACTATCCATTTTTTGAGCAATTGCTTGATGGCTGTCGATAGGCGAAGGCCCGAATCACTGACGCTCGGCCTTTCATCCACACCACGCCCCATGTCCCAACACCTGGGGTTGAGCGCGCAAGAGTATGAGCTGCTGCTGCGCCCGCGGCGCTTCGGCATGCTGGTTTAGGCGGTTTTTTACGGTGGCGTGCCGGGTGCCCGCCCGTCACTTGCTATCAATTCTGGAGCTGATTGCCCAGATACTTGCTGGGCTATAGGCCGATTTGACTCATAAACGAGCGAAGCACAGAGCCGGGGATGGCAGAACCTGCAGCGAAACGAAAAGGCTGGCCACCCGGTCGGGTCACCGCTATTGGCAAGCCCGTCGCAACATGGGCATACTGGCCCGCCCATATACAACACCCTGTAAAAGGATTCCATGCGCCATACCACCACCGTCCTCGGCTTTTCCATCACCCTGGCTTTTGTGGCCGGGATTGCGCTGTCACCGCTGGCCCAGCACGCCCTGCCCGATGCGCATGCGCAGGCCGTGCCCCTGGCGCCGGCGATGATTGACCTCGCCGCGCTCAAGCAC
>NZ_JBFUAZ010000537.1:0-2961 GCF_056406035.1 Polaromonas sp. P1_E1_2
CCCCACGTCAAGGGGGTTTGGGGCCGGCTTTGACGGCCCGCAAATAATCCGCCAGCGTACGGCCGGCCTCATGGCCCATGCGCTCGTCCAGCACGTTGATCGCGGCCATGCGGTCCACGCGAAAGTTGCGGAAGTCCTGCCGTGCTTCGCACCAGGCGCCCAGCGTCCAGACGCTGCCCCAGTAAAAACAGCCCAGCGGCCAGAGCACGCGCCGGCTTTCACGCCCGGCCGCATCAAGGTAGCGCACATCCACCTTGCAACGCGCATGCACCGCTTCGCGCAAAAGCTGCAGGCTACGCTGCATGGCCTCATCCGGATTGATCACCACCGCATACAGCGGCACGCCTTCGGCCGCTGTGCGCGCCGCGGGCGGCAGCACCGAAAAAATCTTGCCCCAGGCGGCCTCCGCATCACCCGCCATAGCCGGGTCCAGCCAGGCCTGCGCCAGGCGCACTGACGCGGCCAGCGCATTGGCTTCCTTTTGCGTGAACATCAAGGGCGGCAAATCAAACCCCGCGCCCAGCCGGTAACCGACGCCGGCCTCGCCTTCGATGGGCACACCCTGGTGCTGCAGGTCGGCCACATCGCGGTAAATCGTGCGCTCGGAAACTTCGAGCCGCTTGGCGAGGAACTCCGCCGTGCTCAGGCGGCGGCCGCGAATCAGCTGGACGAGATGGAAAAGGCGGTCGGCGCGGCGCATGGTTTGCAGATGATAGGGGAACGCCCACCCGGCTATAGTGCAAACCGTGATCACCATGCAACTGCTTCTTCAAATTCTCGCTTGCGTCGCAATCGTGGCAACCCTGGTGATCGCGCCCGTCGCATGGTTCCGCATGGTGCGAGCCCAGACGCAGTCGGTCTATTGGAAGAACATGGCGCTCTTTGTGGCGCCTATGCTGTTGACCTTCCTCCTGGCCAAGGCTGCCGGTCTCATACCGGAAGCCTCAGCACCGCCATCCACGATCCCGACGGCTAAGGATGTCCTGGCAAGCATGCCACCCGGTCAATTGATCCTGCTCTCGTTAATAGCGGTGCTCTGGGTCGGCGGCGGAAATTTACTGCTCTATCTGAATCGCAGGCGGCTCGGGAAGAAGTGGTGGCAGGCCCTGAACCCATTCGATCCTCCGTTCAAGGATTTCAACACCGCTGAGTGGCTGGCGCTGGGAGGCCTTGTGGCCGGCTCACTTACTCTTGGCGCGCTTGCTGTTTCGTATGGTCGCGGGGCCTGGTAACTGATCTTCCATGCATAAGCTCGCTTGCCTGATCGCCGCAATGCTGGCGACCCTGTCCGTCCAAGCCCTTGCCGCCGACAGCCAATGCTTCGGCACGGTCAGCAAGGGCCGCATCGAAGGCAGCGTCAAGCTGCCGACCAGCGGCCCCAACTTCTCGGCTTACAGCGCGATGGCCGCCACGGCAGGCCGCACGCATGTGCATGCCAAGGTCGCGGACGTCATCACCGCGTCCTACGCGGCGCTCCACGCCACCAGCCCATCGACCACCTATGTCTATGGCGAAACGGGCTGGCCTTCTGGCGGGCGTTTCCGGCCGCACCGTACGCATCAGAACGGCCTGTCCGTGGACTTCTTTGTGCCGGTCCGCGACGCGCAGGGAAAATCCGTACCGCTGCCGGCGGGGATCGGCAATCGCTTCAGCTACGACATTGAGTTCAATGCCGACGCCCAGTACGGCGAATACACCATCGACTTCCCCGCGATCGCCGAGCATCTGTACCAACTGGACCTGGCCGCGAAAGCGCGCGGCGCCGGCATTGCCCTGGTCATTCTTGATGCGCCGTTTTTGCCCCGGCTGTTCGCCACGCCGCGCGGCGCTTACCTGAAGCAAAACCTGAACTTCACGAAAGGCAAGCCCTGGGTTCGCCATGACGAGCATTACCACGTGGATTTCGCCATCCAGTGCAAAGCCAACACGGGCTAATGCTTGCGGCCGGCGTAATGCCTTGGCTATAGTGCCAACATCGGATCGACCTTACAGCCCCATGAAGCTCACCGTCCGCCCCCTCACGCCCGAGCGCTGGCCCGATCTTGTAGCGCTGTTTTTAGCCAAAGGCTGTTCGGTCGCGCGTGGCTGCTGGTGCATGTATTACCGGCGCAGCGGCGCACGCGAGCCACTGCCCGCGGGCACCACCGCCCCCCAGGCCAATCGCGCCGACCTGAAAAAACTCACTCGCGGCGACACCCCGCCCGGCCTGATCGGCTACCGCGGCAAGGTGCCTGTCGGCTGGGTGTCGCTGGGGCCGCGCGAAGACTATGCCAAGCTCAAACGTTCGCCGGTGATGAAGCCGGTCGATGACAAACCCGTCTGGTCGGTCATCTGTTTTGTCGTGCCATCTGAATATCGCGGCCAAGGTGTCGCGCGGGCACTGCTGGATGGGGCCATCGCCTACGCCAAAAAGCAGGGCGCCACGCTGCTCGAGGCCTATCCCGTGGACAAGCCCGGCCGCTCCCATGACGACGCTATGTGGTTCGGCGCCAAGTCCATGTATGACGATGCCGGCTTCAAGGAAGTCGCGCGCCGCAAGCCGCAGCGGCCTGTCGTGCGGCTCAAGCCTGTCTAAGTCCTGTATGGCCTATAGCTACCTTTTCTTCGAACCCGCAAGGTTGCCGCTGACCCCGGATGAACTCAACGACAGCACAGTGCGCCCGCTGGACGATGCTGTCGCGGTGCGGGCCGCGCTCTCGCGCATGCTTCCCGCTATCGCCTGGGATGATGATGAGCAGAYCGGCCGCATGCAGGCCGACGAAGGCTGGATCGAATTTCAGTTGCCGGCCTCGGAGGACACCTTGAGCATGCGCTGCTCGCTGCGGGCCGACTATTCGGCCCTGGTGCAAAGTCTGTGCGACCAGTCAGGCTGGCTGGCATTCGACGAGCAGCCCATGTGTTTTCAGCCCGGCCAGCCGCCCATGTCTGCCTAACGATCAGGCGCTGGACACAATCTCCAAT
>NZ_JBFUAZ010000538.1:0-3989 GCF_056406035.1 Polaromonas sp. P1_E1_2
GTGCTCAGTGCTCAAGAGAGTGATTGAAGGCGACGGTATCGACTGAACTGTCGTCCCACATCCACGGGGTCACTTCCACGTTACAAACTACGTCCGGGTTGCATTCCTGAAATGCGTCCACGTTGACATATCCGGCAAACTTGTTGTGACCGCAGCCAATATTGAGTTTCATGAGGATTTACCGCAGTTTTTGATGAATGATGAGTCGGTGGTGATTATCGGTGTGTGCAAACACAAGCTGTTTGCGGGCCCCCGGACAGCGCTGATCAGACACTAGAAAACTTCTTGCGCCAACGACATGGCGCGCATGTACCCTTTATGCCAACGAAAAGCCAACCACTAGCAGAACGCTTGCGCCCCCAGTCGCTGGGCGAGGTTATCGGCCAGCAGCACCTGCTGGGCGAAAGCATGCCGCTGCGCATCGCATTTGAATCAGGCCAGCCGCACAGCTGCATCCTCTGGGGTCCGCCCGGCGTTGGCAAGACCACGATCGCACGGCTCATGGCGAGCAGCTTCGACGCCCACTTCATCACTATTTCCGCCGTGCTGGGTGGCGTCAAGGACATCCGGGAAGCGGTTGAGCAGGCGTCCATCTGGCAAGGGCAGGGCGGCAAGCGCACCATCGTGTTTGTGGATGAGGTGCATCGCTTCAACAAAAGCCAGCAGGATGCTTTTTTGCCGCATGTGGAAAGCGGTCTTTTTACGTTCATCGGCGCCACCACGGAAAATCCGTCATTCGAGGTGAACTCGGCCTTGCTCTCGCGCGCCGTGGTGTATGTGTTGCAGCCGCTGGAGGAGGCAGATCTCAAGCAAATAGTGGCCAAGGTGCTTGCTGAACATGCGCTACCAGCTATCGAAACCATAGCAAATGAAGCCGTTGACAGGCTGGTTGCCTATGCCGACGGCGACGCCCGCCGCCTCTTGAACACGCTCGAGTCCCTCAGCGTGGCGGCCAAGGCCGAAAAAGTGACCGACGTCGGCGACGTCTGGCTGCTCAAGGTACTGGGCGAGCGGATGCGGCGCTACGACAAGGGCGGCGAACAGTTCTACGACACCATCTCGGCGCTGCACAAGTCGGTGCGCGGTTCCGACCCCGATGCCGCGCTCTACTGGTTCATGCGCATGCTCGACGGCGGCGCTGAACCGCGCTACATGGCGCGCCGGCTGGTGCGCATGGCCAGCGAAGACATCGGGCTGGCCGACCCGCGTGCCTTGCGCATGGCGCTGGATGCTGCGGAAGTCTACGAACGCCTTGGCTCCCCTGAAGGCGAGCTGGCGCTGGCCCAGTGCGTCATTTACCTGGCGGTCGCGCCCAAGTCCAACGCGGTCTATAGGGCCTTAAACCCCGCGAAAACCGCACCGCTGGCTCGATTCTCGCTAGAGACGCTTGGCTACAATTTGCGGATTAGCTCGCCAACTTCACCAGCCATCCGGCTTTGATAGGCGGGCTTTTTGTTAACTCAAGCCAGTCACCGGCGATCCCGGTGGATGGTGGCCGCCAGGCGGAGTTCGCAATTTCATCAATTGGACGGGAGAGTGAGTTATGGAAGTTTTGCTACAGCAGATCATCAATGGTCTGGTGCTGGGCAGCATGTATGCCTTGATCGCCTTGGGCTACACCATGGTGTACGGCATCATTAACCTGATTAACTTCGCACACGGCGAAGTACTGATGGTGGGGGCTTTGACCAGCTGGACCATCATTGGCCTGATGCAGGATTCCATGCCGGGCACGCCGGGCTGGATTATTTTGCTGATTTCGCTGCTGATCGCCTTTGTGGTGTGCGGCGCCCTCAATTTCGCGATTGAGAAAATCGCCTACCGGCCCTTGCGAAACTCTCCCAAACTGGCCCCGCTGATCACCGCCATCGGCATGTCGCTATTGCTGCAGACCCTGGCCATGATCATCTGGAAGCCCAACTACAAGCCCTATCCCACGCTGTTGCCTTCCGAGCCCTTCCAGGTCGGCGGTGCCGTCATCACTGTGACCCAGCTCTTCATCCTGGGTGCTACGGTTGTCTCCCTTTCCGTGCTGATGTGGCTGGTGCATTACACCAAGCTGGGCCGTGCGATGCGCGCCACGGCTGAAAACCCCCGTGTTGCGGCGCTCATGGGCGTGCGCCCCGACACCGTCATCTCGGCCACCTTCATTATCGGCGCCATCCTCGCCGCGCTGGCCGGCGTCATGTACGCCTCCAACTACGGTACGGTGCAGCACACCATGGGCTTCCTGCCGGGCCTCAAGGCTTTCACGGCAGCTGTGTTTGGCGGCATCGGCAACCTGGGTGGCGCGGTGCTCGGCGGCATTTTGCTGGGCCTGATTGAATCCATCGGCGCCGGCTACATCGGCCCGCTGACGGGCGGCGTGCTGGGCAGCCAGTACTCCGACATCTTTGCTTTCATCGTGCTGATTTTTGTGCTCACGCTGCGGCCTTCAGGTCTGCTGGGTGAGCGTGTAGCGGACCGGGCGTGACGCCGCGTCCATCCGGTACACAAGGAGAACATTCATGAATTCTGTCAAATCGAAAAAACTCATTACCTTCCTGATCGTCGCGGCGGCACTGCTGGTGCTGCCGCTGATCCTGCAGCAGGGCGGCAACGCCTGGRTGCGCATTGTCGACATGGCGCTGCTGTATGTGCTGCTGGCCCTGGGCCTGAACATCGTGGTCGGCTACGCCGGCCTGCTGGACCTGGGGTATGTCGCSTTCTTCGCGGTCGGCGCCTACCTGTTCGCGCTGCTCGGCTCGCCSCAYCTGGCCGAYGCSTTYCCCTGGATTGCGGCGCAGTTTCCGAACGGGCTGCATTTGCCGATCTGGGCGATCATCCCGGCGGCAGCGGCCCTCGCCGGATTCTTCGGCGTGGTGCTGGGCGCACCGACCCTCAAGCTGCGCGGCGATTACCTCGCCATCGTGACGCTGGGCTTTGGTGAAATCATCCGTGTGTTCCTGAACAACCTGGACCGCCCCATCAACCTGACCAACGGCCCCAAAGGCATCAACCAGATCGATTCGATGAAGTTCTTCGGCTTCGACCTTGGCAAGCCGCATGAGTTTTTCGGCTTCGAAGTCAACTCGGTGTCGATGTACTACTACCTCTTCCTGGTGCTGGTGATCGTCTCGGTTGTGGTTTGCCACCGCCTGGAAAACTCCCGCATCGGCCGCGCCTGGATGGCGATCCGCGAAGACGAAATCGCCGCCAAGGCCATGGGCATCAACACCCGCAACCTGAAGCTGCTGGCCTTCGGCATGGGCGCCACTTTCGGCGGCGTGTCGGGCTCCATGTTTGCCGCCTTCCAGGGTTTTGTGTCTCCCGAATCCTTCAGCCTGATGGAGTCGGTCATGATCGTCGCCATGGTGGTGCTGGGCGGCATCGGTCATTTGCCCGGCGTCATTCTGGGCGCCTTGCTGCTCGCGGCTTTGCCTGAGGTGCTGCGCCATGTGGCCGGCCCACTGCAGGCCATGACCGACGGCCGGCTCGACTCCGCCATCCTGCGCCAGCTGCTGATCGCGCTGGCCATGATCACCGTCATGCTGATGCGTCCGCGCGGCCTGTGGCCCGCTTCCGAGCACGGCAAGTCGCTGAACAAGCCCGTCGGCCCGGACCCTATCCAGTCAATCAACCCCTAAGGAGAATGGACATGAGCGAAACCATTCTTAAAGTCTCGGGTGTCTCCAAGCGCTTCGGCGGTTTGCAGGCCCTTTCCGATGTCGGCATCCATATCGAGCGTGGCCAGGTGTATGGCCTGATCGGTCCCAACGGCGCCGGTAAAACCACCTTCTTCAATGTGCTGACGGGCCTTTACACGCCCGACAGCGGCACCTTCGAGCTCGCCGGCAAGCCCTACAAGCCCACGGCGGTGCACGAAGTGGCCAAGGCCGGCATTGCCCGGACCTTCCAGAACATCCGCCTGTTTGCCGACATGACGGCCCTCGAAAACGTCATGGTCGGCCGCCATATCCGTACCAACTCGGGCCTGATCGGCGCCGTGC
>NZ_JBFUAZ010000539.1:0-2951 GCF_056406035.1 Polaromonas sp. P1_E1_2
GGTCAGGGGTTTGGCGGAGGTCACGGCAATTGCCTTGAGCTTGCCGGCCTGGATATGGCCGACCGTCGTAGGGGTGGGGTCACAGATCATGTCCACATGCCCGCCAAGCAGGTCCGCCACTGCGGGCGCACTGCCACGGTAGGGCACGGTCGTAATGCTGACTTTCAATGAAGACTGGAGCAGCAAGCCGCACAGGTGCGATGACGAGCCCACACCGGCGTGCGCCAGCCTCACCTGCGGCTGCCGGGCCATCCAGCGGATGAGGCTCACCAAGGAGTCCACGGRCACCTGCGGCCGCGCAACCAGCACCAGAGGCGTGTCGACCACCACTCCCAGCGGCGCGAAATCCACATCCGGCTTGAAGCCCAGGTTCCGGTACAGCGCCGGTGAAGTCGCCATGCCGATGTGCCCCATCAGCAGCGTGTGACCATCGGCTGGAGCCCGCATGGCGATGACCGTGCCGAGGTTACCGCCGGCGCCGGACAGATTCTGGATAACCACAGGCTGGCGCAGCTGGGCCTGCATGGGCACGGCAAGCTCCCTGGCCAGTTTGTCCATGGGCCCCCCGGCCGCAAAGGGCACGATCAGGGTGACCGGTTTGGTGGGATAGGCCTCCTGAGCGCACGCAGACGCAGCGCAGAAGGCGAGCATGAAGGCAATGCAGATGGCTCTGGTCATAAATCCCCCTCGGGTTGGTTAAACGGATACGGATTGCGTTGCCAGGCCCCCGGCGGCAGGCGGCGGCCTGCGCGATGCGTCCACCTCGCGCGCACCAAAAGACAGGTGTTCGTTCACATCAAGCAGCGCATTCACTGCGGCTTCGTCCAGCCCGCACTGCAAGCCCACCAGGGCAGCCGCTATCGATACGCCCTCCACCCTGGACTTCTGGCAGGCACGGGCAACCAGTTCATGCGCGCGGTTCAGGCCGATGCGCCTGGCCAGCGCCATCTGCACGGTCTCGGTGACGATCGCCCCGTCTGTGAGGGCCACATTGCGCGCCATCCTTGCGGAGTCCACCACCAGTTCGTCCAGCATGGTCGTGGCCTGTGCCAGAAGGGCTCCCATCAGGGAGAAGCACAGCGGCACTGCATGCAGCTCGACATACCAGGCGTCCAGCGACCTTTCGTTCTCCACGAGCGCCGCGTCCAGCATCATCGGAGCCGTGTGGAACAGCATTCTCGACAGGGCGACGACGGACGACGCCGCGACCGGATTGTTTTTCTGCGGCATGGTGCTGCTGGCGCCCCTGCCAGCGGCAAAAGCCACTTCACCGACTTCCGTGCTGGAAAGCATCAGCAGGTCCCGGCCGATCTTTCCGAGCGTCGCAGCGATCTGCGACAAAAGAAGCACCGCCTCGGCCGGGCCGTCACGCATGCAATGCCACGCAACATCCGGTTCATTCAACCCCAGCTTTTGCATCAGGCGCCGGCGTGTTTCATGCCCCGCGCCGGAGAACGAAGCCAGCGTGCCCACGGCGCCACCCAGCTGCCCGGTCGCCACGCGCGGCACAGCCTCTGCAAGCCGGTCCATCTGCCGCAGCACGCCCGAATTCCAGACCGCAGCCTTGAAGCCGAACGTGACGGGCAACGCATGCTGCTGATTGGTCCGTCCGGCCTGGATGGTGCGCTGGTGGGCCGTGGCCAATGCGCCCAGCGCCCCCGAAAATTGCGCCAGCGAATCGCCGATCAGTGCGAACGCTTCCTGCATCTGAAGCGCCAGTGCGCAATCCATCACGTCCTGGGTCGTTGCGCCATAGTGGACATACTGGCCCAGGTCACCGCGGCACAGCTTGACCACCTGGTTCACCAGCCCCACCATGGGCAGGCCGACCATGCGTGTCTTCTGCCTGAGTTGCGCAAAATCAATGTTTTCGACGTGGGCAACGCGACAGATTTCATCAGCCGCATCCTGAGGAATCACACCCAGTTCAGCCTGCACGGCGGCAAGTTCACGCTCGAAACGAAGGCAGCGGTCGACAAAATTCCGCTCCGAAAAAATGCCCGCGATGGCCCCGCCGTCATGCAAATCACTGAAGAGCTGGTTCATTCGTCAGGCCCTTTGCGTTGCCACAGATGTTGCTAGGTGAAACAAACTGTATCCAATATGATGTCTCGGTAAAAACGATTTGTTGTGATCCCTCCGTTCTCTTTTAGCGATGGGTTGACCATGAATGTTCTGGGCCTGAAAACGTTTGCCGCCGTCGCCAGCCAGGGCGGCATTACCTCTGCCGCGCAAACGCTGCACACCGTGCAATCCAACATCACCCAGCGCATCCGGATGCTGGAATCGGAGTTGGGCCTGGCGCTTTTCAAGCGSCATAGCCGGGGCATGGAACTGACGCGGGCAGGCCAGCGGCTGCTGCCCTATGCCAACCGCATCGTGGCGCTGATGGATGAAGCGCAGGCCGCGGCCAAAGGGGAGGAAGACGCTCCAGCTGTCCTGACAATCGGCTCGATGGAGACCACCGCTGCGGTCCGGCTGCCCTCGCTGCTCGCCGCATACCGCCGCGTGCTTCCGCAGGTGGCCATCACGCTGGAAACCGGCCCGACAGCGGCACTGATCGAGGCCGTGCTCACGCGGCGCCTGGACGGTGCGTTCATCGCCGGCCCGCTCAACAACCATGCGCTGGTCAGCCTGGTCGCGTTCGAAGAAGAACTGGTACTCGTCTCGTCTGCCGGCTGGGTGCGCCCCAGTGAGCTCGGCAGGCGCCTGGAAAACGGCGCGGCGGCGATCATGTTCAAGACCGGCTGCTCTTATCGCCAGCGGTTCGAACAGCTTCTGAGCGAGCGCGRCTGGCCCAGGTACACCCGGCTTGAAATGGGCACACTGGAAGGCATCCTGGGCTGTGTWGCCGCRGAGGTCGGCATCTCGCTGCTTCCACGGTCCATTGTCGAAAACGCKGCCAACAGGTCCGCCTTACGCTGCCATCCATCGACCGGCAAGAAATACGC
>NZ_JBFUAZ010000540.1:0-2948 GCF_056406035.1 Polaromonas sp. P1_E1_2
GCACACCATCGGCACCGTCGAGCGAAGTGCCTGACATCAGGCCAATGAAGAGATCGGATGTTGTAGGCATGGGCCTATTTTGCCGCAGGGAAGTGGCCAATCACGTCTTGGCCCAGCGCCCTTTGATAAAAGGCTCTTCCACCAGCCGGGGCCGCGGGACTGGCTTTGCCAGACCGCAGGCGCAGCGCCCCCTCGGGGGCAGAGAGCTACACGCAGTGAGCGAACGTGGGGGCTCTAGTTACTCAGCGCGGGTTTGCGTGATGGTGGCGGCCGCTTGCAGCTGAGTCTTCACGCCCGCCGAGAGCTCCCTGAATGCCGGCATGRCAGCCGTAGACACKGGAATGGTCTCGCTCTGCTTGGCGATCGTCATAGGGTCCTGCTGGGTGCCGTTGACGCGGAACTCGAAATGCAGGTGTGGGCCGGTGGCCCAGCCGGTGGAGCCGACGAGACCGATGGTCTGGCCCTGGCTGACGTTCTGGCCGCGCTGCACCATGATTTTGCTCAGGTGGGCATAAACAGTTTCATGGCCGTTGCGGTGGCGAACGAACACCACGTTGCCGTAACCGTTCTGGACACCCGAAAACTCCACCACGCCGTCGCCGACGGTACGTGCAGGTGTTCCCGTAGCTGCTGCGAAGTCGGTGCCCAGGTGGGCGCGCCATTTTTGCAGGATGGGGTGAAAGCGCATTGAAAAGCCGCTGCTGATGCGCGAGAACTCGACGGGCGAGCTCAGGTAGGCGCGGCGCAGGCTCTGGCCGTCGAGCGTGTAATAGCCGCCCCTGTGGGCAACGCCCGCGGCGTCCACGCCCGGAGGCTGGAACCACATGGCCTGGTAGGCCTTGCCGGCGTTGACAAACTCGGCCGACAGCACGCGACCGGTGCGCAGCGGCTCGCCGTCGGCTTCCAGGCTTTCATAGACCACGTTGAAGCGGTCGCCCTTGCGCAGTGCGCGGCGGAAATCGATGTCACTGGAGAAAATTTCGGCGATCTGCACCGCTACGCCATCGGGAATGCGGGCGTCGTCGGTGGCGGCGAACAGCGACGTCTGAATGCTGCCGCTGGACAAGCGCGCAGTAGCCACATACGGAGCGGTTTCAATGCGCGAGCTGAAACCGGCGGCGCCGCGCTCGACCACGAGGCGCTTGAACATCGTTTCGTCGTCAGTGGGCCAGCGCATGCTGAGCTTGAGCAGTTGCTGGCTGTCGCTGGCTTCGGCGGTTACGTTCTTTCCGGCACGGCCCGACAACAGCAGGCGCGCATTGGCGTCGCTGCGCAAAAAGGCGGCTGCGGCGCTGTCGTCGATGTTCAGGCGCTTGAGCAGGGTGTCGGCGGTATCGCTGCTGCGGGTGCTTTCGGTGCGGAACAGCTTGAAACGGAAATCGGTGAGGGAATCGGTCTGTATCTGCGTGGGCAAAGGCTCGACCGCTTCGAGTATCTGGCGGACCGGCAGGTTGGCCGCATCGGGTGCCAGGGGCGCAACGCCGAATGCTGTGACACCTGTGCCCAGCAGCAGTGCTGCAAGGCTGGCGGTGACCCGTTTGGGATGGCGACGGAGGCTGTCGGCGATGGGCAGCAGTATCTGGGAGGGAGATGGCAGTGGCAAAGCAGTATTCCCAACAAAAGTGCATCGGGCGCTGCGCGAGCACCGGACTGCTGTATAAAAGGTGGAGAGCTTTGGCGGCCAGCCCTGGATTCAGGGGTGGGGCCGGAGCCATCCGGTTATGAGTTTCCTGATCAGCAAATTGCAGGCCAACTAAAATGGCTCCGCCGCTGCAGGAGAGCCGCCAGTATATCTGTCGGACAATTCCCCGACATGTGAAAAACCCTTATGAATCAAGAGCTTGTTACAAAATTTCCCGTCACCGACCGCGTCAGGGAGGCCCTGGCGGTGTCCCTGCGCGGCTGCGATGAGCTGATCCCGGAAAACGATTGGATACAAAAACTGGCCAAATCGGAGGCCACGGGCGTCCCGCTGCGCATCAAACTGGGGCTGGACCCGACGGCGCCTGACATTCATGTCGGACATACCGTGGTGCTGAACAAAATGCGTCAGCTCCAGGATCTGGGCCATACAGTCATTTTTCTTATAGGCGACTTCACCAGCCTGATCGGCGACCCGTCCGGGCGCAACACCACACGGCCCCCGCTCACGCCCGAGCAGATCAAGGTCAACGCCGAAACCTACCGCGCCCAGGCCGACAAGATCCTGGACCCCGCCAAAACCGAGCTGCGCTACAACAGCGAATGGAGCGAACCGCTGGGCGCCACCGGCATGATCAAGCTGGCTTCTCATTACACCGTGGCCCGCATGATGGAGCGCAACGACTTCAACGACCGTTTCAAGGCCGGCACGCCTATTAGCGTGCATGAGTTTTTGTACCCGCTGATGCAGGGCTACGACTCGGTCGCGCTCAGGAGCGACCTGGAACTCGGCGGCACCGACCAGAAGTTCAACCTGCTGATGGGCCGGCACCTGCAGCAGGAATACGGCCAGGAGCCGCAGTGCATTTTGACCATGCCGCTGCTCGAAGGCCTGGACGGCATCGAGAAGATGTCCAAGAGCAAGAACAACTACATCGGCATCAGCGAAGACGCCAACACCATGTTCGCCAAGGTGCTGTCGATCTCCGATGTGCTGATGTGGAAGTGGTACACACTGCTGTCGTTCAAGAGCGAGGCCGACATCGCAGCGCTGAAGGCCGAAGTGGACGGCGGGCGCAACCCCAAGGACGCCAAAGTGGCGCTGGCCAAGGAAATCACTGCGCGCTTTCATTCCGCTGCCGCAGCCGACGCCGCCGAGCAGGATTTCATCAACCGCAGCAAGGGCGGCGTGCCGGATGAGATTCCCGAGGTGTCGCTGTCCGGTTCGCCGATGGGGATAGGCGCGCTGCTCAAGGCGGCCGGCCTCGCGCCCTCGGGCCGCCAAGCCACGCGCCTCATTGAAGGCG
>NZ_JBFUAZ010000541.1:0-2940 GCF_056406035.1 Polaromonas sp. P1_E1_2
GGTTCACACCGTCGTCGACGGAAAGTTCCGCACCCTGAGCTACGTCGGCGACCACACGCCTGTCGTCGTGGACGAGCCGCCTCACCTCTTCGGCCAAGACACCGCGCCGGCACCCGGCGAAATCGTTCTGTCCGGCCTGGGTGGTTGCCTGAGCGTCGGCATCACTGCTGTCGCCACCCATCGCAACGTCAAGCTAACCAAGCTGGAAGTCTTCCTTGAAGGCGACATCGGCAACCCGGCAGCCTGGGGTGCCGGTGGCGCCCAGATGCAACCAGCCGAAATGGGCTTCCAACAAATCCGCGTCAAAGTCCTCATCGAAGGTGACGCCCCTCGCGAAGTCCTGGAAGAAATCGTCAGGCACGCGAACCTCTATTCGCCGGTCGCCAACACGATGCGCAATCCCGTCCCTTTCGCCATCGACCTGGTCTAAGCAGCAAGTCTGGAACCCATCATGTCAGCGGTACTTCAGACGGCAGAGGCGAACACCGATACCGGTGCTCGCCGCGCGACGATGCTCGAGGCCGTGCGTGCGATAGCGAACGGCCCGCTAGCGGCGATGGTCGAAGAAATCGACCGGGCCGGCACTTATCCGGAGGCCATCATGCGTGCATTGGGCAAGACTGGCGCCTACCGCGCTCAGACCTCGCTTGATGGCAACCCGGACTTTGTGGCGGCGATCCAGGCCATCAGAGAGGTTTCGCGCGTCTGCGGCGCTACCGGATTCATGGTGTGGTGTCAGGCTGCCTGCACGCTCTACATGGAGCAAAGCGGCAACCCCGCGCTCGCCGGCGAAGTGTTACTGCGTCATGTTGATGGTGACGAGTTGGGTGGCACGGCATTGAGCAATCCCATGAAGGCCATGACCGGCATCGAACAGATGCTGCTCAAGGCAGAAAGGGTGGGTTGCGGATACGTCGTCAATGGAACTCTTCCCTGGGTAAGCAACCTGGGCAAGGATCATTACTTCGGCGCCGCCGCCACTGTGGCCGGAGAGGACGGCATGTCCCATGAGGTCATGTTCATGGTGCCCTGCAACGATTCCGCTATCGAGCTGCGCGAATGCCCGTCGTTTGCCGGCATGGAAGGCACCGGCACCTGGGGTGTTCGTTTTACGGACTTCATCGTCAGCGCCGACCGCGTTATCGCCGATCCCGTGCGTCCTTTCCTCGACAAGGTTCGCGCAAGCTTCATCCTGCTGCAGGTTGGCATGGGCCTGGGTGTTGCCCAAGGCGCGATAGACACCATGTGGGATGTCGAGCAGCAGCTCGGACATGTGAACCAATTTCTCGAAGACCGTCCCTCGGACCTGCAGACCGAACTACATGCATTGACGGAGCGGACTTTCACACTTGCACGCATGATCAACGAGGGCGCCAAGCCGCCGTTGCTGGATGTTCTTGATGTGCGCGCCCATGCTTCCGAACTGGCACTTCGCTCCGCACAGTCCGCACTGCTGCACCAAGGCGCCCGCGGCTACCTTTTGTCGTCACCGGTGCAGCGCCGTGTCCGCGAATCGCATTTTGTGGCCATCGTGACACCTGCGCTCAAGCATCTCCGTCGGGAGATGGCCAAGCTCAGCAGCCCGGTGATGCCATCATGAGCACGCGGGTCTCCTTGCAGGAAACGATGGACGAAGCAGTCGTCGCCTTCCGGCAATACATCTGCCGTGCCTGTGGATTCATTTACGACGAGGCTGAAGGCGACCCTGACAGCGGTCTGGCTGCCGGCACCAGGTATGAAGACATTCCCGACGACTGGGAGTGCCCCCTGTGCGGTGTCACCAAATCCGATTTCGAGCTTTACGTGGTGCAAGCCCGAGTCGAGCAATGTGCGTCGCAAGCAGTCGTCAGCCCTCGCGGAGATTCGGGTGTCGTGATTGTCGGCGCCGGCAGCGCCGGCTGGCAAATGGCGCGTGCATTAAGGGAGAAAGACGCCGGAATTCCGATCACACTGGTCACCAGCTGCAGCGGCGACAGGTACGACAAACCCCTGCTCTCAGTTGCGCTTGCGAAGGCGATCGGTCTTCCTGCGCTGGTCAAGGAAACAGGAACCCAGGCCGCCACGCGACTGAATGTCCGGCTGATGGCAGAAACCCATGCAGTCAGTGTGTGTGCTGGTGCGAACGCTCTTCGGACCACCCGTGGAACCGTCAAGTACCGTCACCTGGTGCTCGCCCACGGGGCGATTCCAAGGCCGGATCCAAACTTGCCGCCCGACATCTGCTGGGCGATCAACGATCTGCGCTGCTACGCCAAATTTCGGAAAGCCATCGCTGCATCCGGCAGGCCCCAGCGAATTGTTGTGGCCGGCGCAGGCCTGGTGGGCTCTGAGTTAGCCAACGACCTGGCCATGGCTGGACATGATCTCGTGCTGATCGACATTGCCGACAGGCCGCTGGCCAATCTTCTGTCTGCAAGTTCATCCCAGGAGTTACTCAGGGCTTGGGAAACATTGTCCATCCGGTTTATCGGTGGCACGCGGGTCAAGTCGGTTGCGAAGGCTGCCAGCCGTGTGGCGGTGGTGACGGAAAGCGGCCTCGCCATTGAATGCGACCATGTGCTTGCGGCGACCGGGCTCCAAACACCGAACCGCCTGGCGCAGAGCGCTGGACTGGGCTGGAACAACGGTATAGCGGTTCAGCCAGACGATCTGCGCACCGGCATTGCGAACATCCACGCATTGGGTGATTGCATCAGCATCAACGGGCAGGCCATGCGCTACATCGAGCCGATCGCAAGCCAAGCCAAGGTTATCGCAGCCAACCTTATAGGTGACGAACCGCTTTTTTACACACACGCCCGTCCGGTCGTCCGGGTCAAGACCGCGTCGCGCGGCTTCACCGTCTGATCTCCCCATCCATCCGAATTCCGACCCACCCTGCCGAAAGCCMCCATGCGCTATTTCGATCCGTACGACGCCGACAAACCGCTTGTCATGAAC
>NZ_JBFUAZ010000542.1:0-2931 GCF_056406035.1 Polaromonas sp. P1_E1_2
ATCAGCAACAATGGCCCGATTGACGTGGCCGGCGCCAACAAGGCCACGCACTTCATCCAGCTGATGTGCCAGCTGGGCCACCCCCTCATCTACCTGCAGAACACCACCGGCTATATGGTGGGCAAGGAGAGCGAGCAGGCCGGCATGATCAAGCACGGCTCCAAGATGATCCAGGCGGTGACCAATGCCGCCGTCCCGCAAATCACCATCCAGTGCGGCGCTTCATTTGGCGCGGGCAACTACGGCATGTGCGGCCGCGGCTACGCGCCGCGCTTTCTTTTCACCTGGCCCGGCGCCAAAACGGCGGTGATGGGGGGCGAACAGGCCGCGCGCACCATGCAGATCGTAGGCGAGGCGGCCCTGGCGCGAAAAGGCATCACGCCGGACCCGGCTCAGTCGCAAACCCAGTACGACAAGATCGTCGCCATGTTCGAGGCGCAGGCCGATGTGTTCTACACCTCGGGCCTGGTGCTGGACGACGGCGTCATCGACCCGCGCGACACGCGCGCGGTGCTGGCACAGTGCCTGGCAATGTGCGCCGAGGCCGATGCGCGGCAGCTGAGGCCCATGCAGTTTGGCGTGGCGCGCATGTAGACCGCCTGCAAAAAAGAACCGGAGACAACGAAATGCAATACACGCACGAACACCTTGAAATCCAGAAAACCCTGAAGCGGTTCATTGACGCCGAGATCAATCCGCACGTCGATGAATGGGAAGCCGCTGAAATCTTTCCCGCGCATGAAGTGTTCAAGAAGCTCGGCAACCTGGGCATGCTGGGCCTGACCAAGTCTGAGGAATACGGCGGCGCGGGCCTGGACTACTCCTACGCCATGGCCATGGCCGAAGCGCTGGGCCACATTGATTGCGGCGGCGTGCCCATGGCCATTGGCGTGCAGACCGACATGTGCACGCCGGCACTCGCGCGCTTCGGCAGCGACGAACTCAAGCGCGAATTCCTCGCTCCAGCGATTGCCGGCGATGCCGTCGGCTGCGTCGGTGTGAGCGAGCCGGGTGCGGGCAGCGATGTCGCCTCCATCAAGAGCCATGCCCGCAAGGACGGCGGCGACTACATCGTCAGCGGCCAGAAGATGTGGATCACCAACAGCCTGCAGGCCGACTGGATGTGCATGCTGGTCAACACCGGTGAGGGCCCTGTGCACAAAAACAAGAGCCTGGTCATGGTGCCCATGCGCGACAAGGGCAAGCTGCGCAAAGGCATTGAAGCGGCCAAAAAAATCAAAAAAATCGGCATGAACTCGTCCGACACCGGCCTGATCTACTTTGACGAAGTGCGTGTGCCGCAGCGTTACCTGATCGGCAGCGAAGGCTCGGGCTTTGTCTACCAGATGATGCAGTTCCAGGAAGAGCGCCTGTGGTGCGCAGCCAGCTGCATCCAGTCGCTGTCCAACTGCATTGAATGGACGGTCGAGTGGGCGCATGAGCGCAAGCTTTTCGGCGCCACTCTGGCTGACCAGCAATGGGTGCAGTTCAAGCTTGCCGAGATGAAGACCGAAGTCGAGAGCCTGCGCGCCATGACCTACCGTGCCTGCGAGCTCTATGTGCAGGGCCAGGACGTGACCGAGCTCGCGTCCATGGCCAAGCTCAAGGCCGGGCGGCTCAACCGCCTGGTGCCCGACACCTGCCTGCAGTTCTGGGGCGGCATGGGCTACACCTGGGAGAACAAGGTGGCGCGCATGTTCCGCGACGGCCGGCTCGCTTCCATAGGCGGTGGGGCCGACGAAGTCATGATGGGGATCATCGCCAAAATGATGGGCGTGGCCAAGTCCGGCAAGAAGGGTGGCTGAGTTCATGACCGTGCCTGGCATACGGAGCGGGGCGTCTGCATGAAAAATATCCGCTGCTTGCTGGTGGCCAATCGTGGGGAGATTGCGCGCCGCATCATGCGCACCGCGCGAACCATGGGCATGCAGACGGTGGCGGTGTATTCAGACGCCGACGCCGGTGCGCTGCATGTGCAGGAGGCGGACATCGCCTGTGTGCTGGGAGGTGCCACTTCTGCCGATTCCTATCTGCGCATCGACAAACTGGTTGCTGCGGCCAAGGCCAGCGGCGCCGATGCGGTGCATCCGGGCTACGGTTTCCTCAGCGAGAACGCCGCCTTTGCCGACGCGGTGATTGCTGCGGGGCTGACCTGGGTGGGGCCACCGCCGGCCGCGATCCGGCAGCTCGGCAGCAAGTCGGCTGCCAAGCAACTCGCCGCGGCGCAAGGCGTACCCTGCCTGCCGGGCTACCAGGGTCATGACCAGTCCGACGCGCGCTTTGAAGCCGAAGCCGCGCGCATCGGTTACCCGCTGATGGTCAAGGCCGTGGCGGGCGGCGGTGGGCGCGGCATGCGGCTGGTGCGGGAGGCCGCGCACCTTTCGGCGGCGCTCCAAAGCGCCCGCTCTGAAGCGCTCTCGGCCTTTGGCAGCGGGGAGCTGCTGATGGAGCGGGCTTTGTTAAATCCACGCCATGTCGAGGTGCAGGTGTTTGCCGACGCCCACGGCCATTGCATTCATCTGGGCGAGCGCGACTGCTCGGTGCAACGCCGCCACCAGAAGATCATTGAAGAAACGCCCAGCCCGGCGGTGGATGCTGCGCTGCGTGCGCGCATGTGTGGGGCGGCGGTCGCGCTGGCGCAAGCGGCAGGGTATGTCGGGGCGGGGACGGTAGAGTTTCTTGTCGAGGGCTCTGATTTCTTTTTGATGGAAATGAATACGCGCCTGCAAGTGGAGCACCMCGTCACTGAAGCAGTCACGGGCCTTGATCTCGTYGAATGGCAGCTGCGCGTAGCGCAAGGTGAGCCGCTGCCTCTTGCGCAGGAGCAGGTGGTGTTCAGCGGTCATGCGATTGAGGTGCGCCTGTGTGCCGAAGACGAGAATTTCACGCCGCACACAGGCACGGTCGGGCGCTTTCGTGAACCCGGCGATG
>NZ_JBFUAZ010000543.1:0-2930 GCF_056406035.1 Polaromonas sp. P1_E1_2
GCCTTGCCCAGCGAGACGCCGGGCGCCGTGTCAAAACCCAGCGTGGTGGCCGGGTACTGGGCCACGCGGGTAACCTGCAGCGGGGCCGCTTGCTCCGTGATGGTGGCGATGGCCGACAGCGGTGTTGGCGTGCCGGAGCCGGTTTTGAGTTGCAGGCTGCCCAGCGATGCCGGCGTGCGCAAGGAGTCGGGCATGGCTTCGAGGATCACGCGGTACTGGTTGGTTTCGGTGAAGATGGTCGAGACAATGCGCTGGCCGAATGCGCTGTAAAGCGCGTCGTCAATGGACGAGGTCGTGACGGCCAGGCGCGACGCGGTGTCGCGGTCTACCGTGATGTAGGCTCCGGCGCCGCTGGAGCCCGCATCGGACGACACGTTGCGCAGGCTTTCGAGCTGCCGCATGCGCTGCGTAAGCTTGTTGGCCCATTCCACCACGGTGGCGTTGTTCGAGCCTTCGAGCGATACGCGGAATTGCGTGGGCCCGGTTTCGGCGTCAATGGTCAGGTCTTGCGTGGGTTGAAGGTACAGAGTAACCCCGGCTACCGCGGCGGCCCTGCGCTGCAGCCGGTCCATGGTTTCCTGCTGGCTGCCTATGCGCTCTTTTTTCAGGTTGATCAGCATGCGGCCGGTATGCAGCATGGTGTTGTTGGCTGCGTCCACGCCAATGAAGGAGCTCAGCGTTTCGACGTCGGGGTCTTCCAGGATGGCCTTGGCCGTGGCTTGCTGCAGCGCGGCCATGCGGTCATAGGACACCGATTGCGCGGTTTCCACGCGAGCCTGCAGCTGGCCGGTGTCCTGCGTCGGGAACAGGCCCTTGGGGATCAGCACATACAGCAACACCGTGAGCAGCAGGGTGGCCAGCGCCACCAGCAACGTGGCGCCCTGACGTTTGAGCACCCAGGTGAGCCACACGTCGTAGCGTGCGATCACGTCGTCAAAAAAACGCTGGAGCCGCGCGCCCGCCTGGGCCAGCCGGCCTTCGCCCGCCGTTTCCGGCACGTGCTTGAGCCATCTCGCCGACATCATGGGCACGAGGGTGAGCGACACCACGGCCGAGATCAGGATGGTGATGGCCAGCGTGACGGCAAACTCGCGGAACAGCCGGYCGACCACATCGCCCATGAACAGCAGCGGAATCAGCACCGCGATCAGCGACACTGTCAGCGAGATGATGGTGAACCCGATCTGCGTCGCACCCTTGAGGGCTGCGGCCATCGGTTCTTCGCCTTCCTCGATGTAGCGCGAGATGTTTTCGATCATCACGATTGCGTCGTCCACCACAAAGCCGGTGGCGATCGTGAGTGCCATCAGGCTCAGGTTGTTGAGGCTGTAGCCCAGCAGGTACATCAAGCCGCAGGTGCCGACGAGTGAAATCGGCACGGCCAGGCTGGCGATGACTGTGGCGCGCAAGCTGTGCAGGAAAGCAAAGATCACCAGCACGACCAGCAGCACGGCCAGCAGCAGTTCAATCTCGACGTGCATCACCGAGGCGCGTATGCCGGTCGTACGGTCGCTCAGCACATCGACCCTGAGGGAGGTGGGCAGGCCGGCCTGCAGTTCGGGCAGGCGTGCCTTGATGGCGTCCACCGTGGCAATGACGTTGGCGCCGGGCTGGCGCTGCACATTGAGGATGATGGCTGGTTTCAGACCAGACCATGCGCCCAGTTTGATGTTCTCGGCGCTGTCCACCACCTGTGCCACGTCTGACACTCGCACCGCCGCACCGTTGCGAAAGGCGATGATGAGGTTTTTGTAGTCAGCAGCGGCGACCAGCTGGTCGTTGGAGTTGATCGAATAGGACCGTGTAGGGCCATCGATGCTGCCTTTGGCGCCGTTGGCATTGGCCGCGGAGATCGCAGTGCGCAGTGAATCAAGCCCGAGGCCGTAGGAAGCCAGCGCCCGTGTGTCGGCCTGGATGCGCACCGCGGGGCGCTGCCCGCCACTGAGCGACACCAGCCCCACGCCATTGACCTGGCTGATCTTCAGGGCCAGCCGGGTGTTGACGATGTTCTGCACCTCCGTCAGCGGCATGGTGTCGGAGGTGATGGCCAGTGTCAGCACCGGTGCATCCGCCGGGTTGACCTTGGCATAGACGGGCGGGGCGGGCAGGTCGGCCGGCAGTAGCGAGCCGCCCGCGTTGATGGCCGCCTGCACCTGCTGTTCGGCCACGTCCAGTGCCAGGCCCAGGCCGAACTGCAGCGTGACGATGGAGACACCGGCGGCACTGGTGGAGCTCATGCGAGAGAGACCGGCCATCTGGCCGAACTGGCGTTCCAGCGGCGCTGTCACGGTCTGCGCCATCACTTCCGGGCTCGCGCCGGGATACAGCGTCTGCACCTGGATGGTGGGGTAGTCGACCTGCGGCAGGGCCGACAGCGGCAAAAACTTGAAACCCACGAGGCCAGCCAGCACAATGGCCACCATCAGCAGCGAAGTGGCTACCGGGCGCAGGATGAAGGGGCGTGAGGGRCTCATTCAATAACCTTCGTGCTTCGCACTGCGATGCTATTTGCCTTGGGAACGGCCCGGCGGCTCATGCGCGGAAATACCTTCGTGCTTCGCACTGCGGTGCTATTCACCTTGGGAACGGCCCGGCGGCTCATTGGTGCGAGTCCCGGATCATTGCGCCGGCCGTTCGCCCTGGCGGCGGTCCTTCATGCCTTGCCAGCGTGCCAGAGCTTCCGGGTCGCCCTTGTCGATCTGCTCCAGGAAGCGCTTGCGGCGTTCCAGCGCGGCCGGGTCGTCCTTGACCTGGTCGAGCATGCGCTGGCGCTGCTCGGCCGTGGGGCCGGCAATGGAAGGCGGCGCAGCGCCGGGTTGCAGTGCCGCTGCCGGGGGCGTGGAGGGTGCCGCTGCCGGTGCACTGCCGGCGGTGTCGGATGCGGGGCGCTGGCGCCCGGCCGCCGAAGCGCCGCCGCCCGGTGCGCTGGC
>NZ_JBFUAZ010000544.1:0-2922 GCF_056406035.1 Polaromonas sp. P1_E1_2
ATTCCGGGGTCAAACAAAGGTTCAACACCCATGACCCCACAAGTCGTTTTTATCGATGTCGACGACACCATGGTCAGGTCCGTTGGTGCGAAGCRTATTCCCATGCCTGCGGTAATTACCCAGGTCAGGCGGCTGAAATCCGAAGGCGCAACCTTGTTTCTCTGGAGCTCGGGAGGCGCTGAATACTGCCGAACCACAGCCATCGAACTAGGGATCAGCGAGTGTTTTGAAGCTTATCTGCCAAAGCCTACAGCCTACATTGATGACCAGCCGGTGCATGAGTGGCGATTCTGCAAACATCTCTACCCTTCGCACGCTGAGAATGCTTAAGCGATTGCTCGGTGCCGGCGAAAGAGTGTCTTTGGGGAAACTGTCGTTTGCCTCGGCCCTCGTCGCCTTCTCATTGTTTCTTGCGTTGTGGTGCGTTCATCGCGCCGGCGGTGTGCTCTTCGGGGGCAAGCTATTGAACGCGCTGAACCGGCTGGGCATGGTGCGGCAAGAACGCAGCTATATTGCCGAACTTCGGCCAAGCAGCGTCTTTGCGCTGAATGACGCCAACGCTGTTATCTGGTTGACCTGCCTTACGTTCATTCTTGCCGGGCTTGGCCTTGTCCTGGCGCTTTGCTCAGAATACAAACGTGAATCCACGCTTTACGCCAGCACCGGTTTTATCGTGGCGACACTCGGTATCGGACTGCTTTACCCACTGGTCATGGTTACGACGCAGACCGCGGGAGCTATTGCACTCGTCGGCATCAGGAAACACCGTACGCGCAATGACCGGACTGCCCTGCCAGACAAGAACTCGGGGTTCCGCGCGTCTGAATGTTAAATGGCTCACCCATCAAACAGGGCTCTCACATGAATCACCCCTTGCGCTGCCAATGCGGCACACTCCGCGGCCATGTCAGTCACACCGAATCGGTATGCCGCGGCGTCTGCTACTGCGAAGACTGTCAGGTTTACGCGCACTTCCTGGGCAAGGCCGACGAGATTCTGGATGAGATGGGTGGATCGGATGTGATCGCCACGCTGCCCCAGCACGTCACCTTCACCCACGGCCAGGAGGCGCTCGCCTGCATGTCGCTCAGTGACAAGGGCATGTTGCGCTGGTATGCCAGCTGTTGCAACACACCGATCGGCAACACCTCGCGTGACTTCAAGGTCTCGCACGTCGGCCTGCTGCACAACTGCCTGAAAGATCCGTCAACCAGTCTGGACAGCGCTTTCGGCCCCGTGCGCATGAAAGTCGGCATGAAGAGCGCCAAAGGCAGTCCCAAAGCCATGCCGGTCAGCACCAGCGTGTCCATTCTCCGGTTCATGGCGACGCTGATACGCACGAGGCTCAATGGCGGCTACAAGGTCACGCCCTYCTTTAACCCGGATGATGGAGGGCCACGCGTATTGCCGAAGGTGCTCACGCCGGATGAGCGGGCTCGCTTGATGGAGGCCGTAGAGGCTTCCTAGCCCTGTTTGACGGGTCGCTATCGATTTGATAGCTGCTTGCGCCCGCCCTTAAAGGGTTTCAGTCACTATTTTCCTGAATAAATCGCTCAGACCCGTACCGTATCCGCCACCCGCTCGGCGCAGCTTTTGGCCTGGGCTGCATCACGCGCTTCGACCATCACACGCAGCAGCGGCTCGGTGCCACTGGCACGAATCAACAGGCGGCCCGTGTTGCCCAACTCGGCTTCCACCGTTTTGGTCATGTCGGCCAGGGGTTTGCTGCTCTTCCAGTCCTGGTCGGGCTTGAGGCGCACATTGACCAGCGTCTGCGGAAACAACACCACATCGCTCAGCAGCTGGGCCAGAGTTTTCTTGCTGCGCACACAGGCCTGCAACACCTGCAGCGCGCTGATGAGGCCGTCACCGGTGGTGTGCTTGTCGAGTGCCAGCAGGTGGCCCGAACCCTCGCCGCCCAGCAGCCAGCCACGTTTTTCAAGCTCCTCGAGCACGTAGCGGTCACCGACCTTGGCACGTACAAATTCCACGCCTTTGGCTTTCAACGCGACTTCCACGGCCATATTGGTCATCAGGGTGCCCACGGTGCCGGGTACCTTCTCGCCGCGCGCCAGGCGTTCGTTGACCATCAGGTACAGCACCTCGTCGCCGTTGAAGAGCCGGCCTTCGGCGTCCACAATCTGCAGCCGGTCGGCGTCGCCGTCCAGCGCGATGCCGTAATCCGCCTTGCTGGCCTTGACCTTGGCGATCAGCGCTTCGGGGTGCGTCGCACCGACTTCGTGGTTGATATTAAGGCCGTCGGGTGCGCAGCCGATGGCAATGACTTCAGCGCCCAGCTCATGGAACACCATGGGGGCGATGTGATAGGCCGCACCGTGGGCGCCGTCGACCACGATCTTCAGGCCGCGAAGCGTCAGGTCATTGGCAAAGGTGCTTTTGCAAAATTCGGTATAACGCCCTGCCGCATCATCGAGGCGGCGGGCTTTGCCCAAAGTCGCAGAATCGGCCCAGACGGGCGGCTCGTCGAGCGCAGCTTCGACAGCCAATTCCCAGGCATCATCGAGCTTCGTGCCCTGCGCGCTGAAAAACTTGATGCCGTTGTCGGGGTAGGCGTTGTGGCTCGCGCTGATGACGACTCCCAGGCTGGCGCGCTGGGCTCGCGTGAGGTAGGCCACACCCGGTGTAGGCAAGGGGCCGAGCAGCACCACATCGACGCCGGCGGAGTTGAAACCGGACTCCAGCGCGCTTTCCAGCATGTAGCCCGAAATGCGGGTGTCCTTGCCGATCAGCACCGTGGGGCGGGATTCGGTTTTGCGAAGGACCCGGCCGACAGCGTGCGCAAGCCGCAAGACGAAATCGGGCGTGATCGGGGGCTGGCCCACCGTTCCGCGAATGCCGTCGGTGCCGAAGTATTTTCTGGTCATGGAATTTTGTCCCTGTGGAGCTTGTTGTTCTTGAAAC
>NZ_JBFUAZ010000545.1:0-2912 GCF_056406035.1 Polaromonas sp. P1_E1_2
GCCCTGATCAGGGCGCTGGTAGCGACCCTACCATTACCAAATCTTGGGGCGCTCGATCATGGAACTCGTACTTTGCGCCGAACAATAAAAAACCGCTGCTGGATTTCTCCGGAAGCGGCCTTGAAGTTTCGACCGGGTGACCAGGTCGGATATGTAGCGTCAGGTCAGGTGCGGGCAGCCCGCAGCTTCATCGAGAATTCGCGCAAGGCGGCGATACCGCTTTCCTCAGCACGGTGGCACCAGGCCTGCAGGTCCGCAGCCAGCTGCTCACGGGAAGCGGAAGTGGTCAGCCACATCTGGCGCAGTTCTTCCCGCATGGTGACCATCTTGTCCAGCACGGGGTGTTCGGCGCGGGCCTGCGCCAGCTGGGGTTTGGCGGCGGCCGGCACCTTGTCGTCATCGCGGTGCAGCCAGCGATTGGCTGCGCGCAACACGGACACGTCGGCTTTCTTGGCCTTCAGCACTTCGAGTTCGGCCCTGCCGGCGCGGCGCAGTTCGCGCGCGAAACCCGCCATGACTTCGTAGCGATGGGCGATCAGGGCTTCCAGGGTTTTTTYATCTGCCACAGGCTGGATGGAACCCAGCTGGAGCTTGGGGGGGACCTTCTTGACGGAGGCCAGGCCTACTTTTTCCATGGCACGGATATACACCCAGCCGATGTCGAATTCGTAGGGCTTGACCGAGAACTTGGCCGACGTCGGGTAGGTGTGATGGTTGTTGTGCAGCTCTTCGCCGCCAATCATGATGCCCCAGGGCGAAATGTTGGTGCTGGCATCAGGCGCCTCAAAATTGCGATAGCCCCAATAGTGACCAATGCCGTTGATGATACCGGCCGCCGTCACGGGGATCCAGGCCATTTGCACGGCCCAGACAGCCAGGCCTGCAGCACCGAAGAGCGCCAGGTCGATGATCATCATCAGGCCCACGCCCTGCCAGCTATAGCGGGTGTAGACGTTGCGCTCAATCCAGTCATTGGGCGTGCCGTGGCCGAACTTGGCCATAGTTTCCTTGTTTTTGCTTTCGGCACGGTACAGCTCGGCGCCTTCCCAGAAAACCTTCTTGATGCCGTAAGCCTGCGGGCTGTGCGGATCTTCAGAGGTTTCGCACTTGGCGTGGTGCTTGCGGTGAATGGACACCCATTCCTTGGTGACCTGGCCCGTACCCAGCCAGAGCCAGAGACGGAAAAAATGCGAAGGAATCGCGTGCAGGTCCATGGCGCGGTGCGCCTGGTGACGGTGCAGATAGATGGTGACGCTGGCAATGGTGATATGGGTGGTCACCAGCGTGTACAACACGATTTGCCACCAGCTGGCGGCAAGCAACCCATTGGCAAGCCAGTCGAGGGCCGCATCAAACAAGATCATAAAAATCCTTTAAACAATCTGAAGCAGTCGCCCATCCAGATGTGTCTCCAGGCGCTGCAAAAAATAACCGTTTATTGTAAGGCGATCCCCCACAAATACCAAGTCACTTTCAGTACAGGATCCAAGGTCAAAACAGTGCGAAAAATCACGAATGAATATGTAACTTCGGCCTATCTGTCGTCTTTTGTCGCCAAAAATATCACGACTTTTGCCATACTGCTGCGAAAAACCCGTCCGTCTGATGCAGGTAAGGCCAGAGCCGAAGGTAGGGTCCGCGGCAGAGTTTTTCCGCGTGTTCCACCCCCAGATGAGTCAACAAGGGCCCTGTTTCAAGGACGTTGAACTCTTTATTCGCCTCACTAAAGGCTTCAGCGATGGCTTCGTTTTCTTCACGCAAAACGCTGCAAGTCGCGTAAACCAGGCGTCCGCCGGGCTTTAAAAGCCGCGCAGCGCTCTGCAAAATGGCAGTTTGCTTGGCCCTGAGCTCTTCAATCGCCTTGGGCGTCTGCCGCCATTTGAGGTCAGGATTGCGCCGCAAGGTGCCCAAGCCCGAGCACGGGGCGTCCACCAGGACCCGGTCTATCTTGCCGGCCAGGCGCTTGATCCGGTCGTCACGCTCATGGGCAATAGCCACCGGATGAACATTGGAAAGGCCGCTGCGCGCCAGCCGCGGCTTGAGCGCATCCAGCCGGTGTCCCGACGTATCAAACGCGTAAAGGCGCCCGGTATTGCGCATGGAAGCCCCGAGGGCCAGGGTCTTGCCGCCCGCCCCTGCACAAAAGTCGACCACCATCTCACCTCGCTTGGCATCGACCAGCAGGGCCAAMAGCTGCGAGCCTTCGTCCTGCACTTCAATGGCGCCACGCGTGAAAGCATCCAGTTTGCCCAGCTGGGGCTTGCCGTCGGCAATGCGCAGGCCCCAGGGCRAATACGGTGTTGCTACGGTTTTGATAGCCGCTTTCGCAAGCTCCTTCTGGACTTCAGCCCGTTTATCCTTGAGCGTGTTGACGCGCAAATCAAGCCCGGCCGGTGCGTTCAGGCTCTCGACCAGCGGCCAGAAATCATCACCAAGCTGCTCTTTCAACGGATCAACCAGCCACTGCGGGAGGTTGTGGCGATGCAGCTCCATCAGGTCCGATGGTTTGACCTGGTCGCAACGCGCCAGCCAGTCTTTTTCCTGGTCGGTCAGCGCACCCAAAAGAAAGTCGCGGTCCGCCGCAAAACCGAGAATCGCAAGACGCCGCTCCGGCGCGCCGCTGCCATGCTGGGCCAGATAGGTATAAAGATTTTTCTTGCGAAGAACACCGTAAATCGTTTCCGCCACGGTGGCACGTTCACGGGGGCCGAGGCGATAGTCGCGGAAATAGCGCGACACCACCATGTCGGCGGGATGATCAAATTTGAGGACCTGCTTGAGAAGCTCGGAACAACTGTCGAGTAAGGCTTTAGGATGCATAGCCTCCATTGTCCCACCGAGCCACCGCGCAATATTTTTAAACCCTGATYCCTCATGCCAGAAGCCACCGCCCACGCATTGCCTCCCCTGAT
>NZ_JBFUAZ010000546.1:0-2911 GCF_056406035.1 Polaromonas sp. P1_E1_2
CGGTTGAACAGGTCCAGGGTGACCTCCAGGATCCGTTCTGCTGTACGGCGCGGCGCTTTTTTCGCCATAAGTTGTCTACCTCGTGTTGTTCTTTACTCTAACCCAGCGTTTCCCCGGGCGACACTAGGGAAGTCCATCAATCCGCATGGCGGTTTGCAACAAGGTGAACGGGATGGCACGCACCTTTGGCAAACCTTTGGGTTAAGCCCGGGCCGGCGCGGGCAGCTTGTGCGCGGCGGGCCGCAGCGCGTGGCTCAAATCTTCCATCACGTCTTCGAGCGAGGCAATGGCGCGGCCCACGCGCGTGGCTGCAGGCCTTTCAGTCACCAGGTGGCGCCTGGGGTCTTCCAGAACGTCCAGGTTCAGCGACACACCGTGCCGCGCCAGCGTGGCAGACAGCGTGGTCTTGCGCGAGCGCAGCATCTGACGGGTGTTCTGGTAGGCGTGCTCGGCCAGCTCGCGGCGTTGCCGGTAACTGAAGGTATTGGCCAGGAACATCTCGGTGTCGCGGGCGTCAGGCTCCAGCAGCACGATGTCGGTGCCGGGATAGGCATGCGCGTAGTGCTTCATGCCGAGCTCCAGCCGCGAGTGGATCATCGAGCGGAAGGTCTGGCTCATCACGGCGGGCAGGCCGCCTTGCACGATGCGCGGAATGGCCTGCTTTTCGGCCGGCAGGCCCCGGCGCATGACGCGCTGGTTCATGGCCAGCGCGGGTGCGCGGGTGGCGTTGAAGGGCACCAGCGGGTTCAGGCAAAACATCAGGTCAACGCCATCGTCCAGCGCCACGCCGGCGTGCATGGTCTTTTTCAGCGCGCCGTCCACGTAGCAGTGGCTGTCGATCTCCACCGGCGGAAACAGGCCCGGCAGGGCCGAGCTGGCCTGCACGGCTTTGGAGATGGGCACGTGGTCCCAGCCGGGGCGGCCAAAGGGCGCGGCGTCCCCGCTGTCCAGATTCGTCGCGACCAGTGTCAGCCGTGTGCGAAGCTGGCGAAAGTCGTTGGTGCGGCCGGGTTTGGAAAACAGCGCGGCCAGGCGCTTGTCGATTTCGTCATTGGAGAAAACACCGGTGGGCAAGGCCGGGCCCAGCGCCTCCAGCGCATTGACCAGCGACTTGCGCCCGAAAGTGGCGCGCCAGGCCGCCGACGCCAGCAAGCCGGGCAACATGATGCCGCGCCGCAAAAATTCGCCGTATGCCGGCACCATCAGCCAGGCCGGGTCAAACACCTCCGATGCCTGGTCGCCGTTTTCAATGAAGGCGGCGCACAGCTCGCGCGGCGTCATGCCGTTGGCCAGGCCCGCCGCGATGAAACCGCCGGCGGACACGCCGACATAGTGGTCCAGTTCGGTGAATGAAAGCCCCTGCAGGGATTCGTCGAGCGCGCACAGCGCACCGATTTCGTAGATGGCGCCCAACGGACCGCCGCCTGACAACGCCAAAGCAATGCGCGGCTTGGCAGGGCGTTTATTTTTTGCAGGCTTGGCTTGGGTCATGGCTGGAAAGTGTAGACGGCGCTCCTGGAACTATTTGCTGCTCTGCAGCAAAGTCAGGGTGCTGGGTGAGCTGTGGGGCGACTGGGCGCGGGCGTAAAAAAAGGGACGGCATGTCCCTTTTTTCCAGAGCACCGTGTGCTCAGGCCGATTTGCGTGCAGCTGGGCGTTTGGCCGCGGGGCGTGCCGCCTTTTTGGCGGCGGGTTTTGCCGCTGCGGTTTTGGCTGCTGGCTTGCCGCCCATTTTTTGCACATTGCGGTTGAGCTCGTCAATGCGTGCGATCAGGGCGTCCACGTCTTTGGCGGAAGGCACGCCGAGTTTGTTCAGGGCCTTGGCCACGCGGTCTTCGAAGATGTTTTCCAGCTTGTCCCACTGGTGGCCGGCCTTGGACTGGATGTCGGTGGCCATGCTGGCCATCTTGTTGGTGGCTTCAGAAATTTTGCCTTCGGCCACGGCCTGGGTCTTGCGCTGGATGGACAGGCCTTCCTTGACCAGGGTCTCAAACACTTTGCCGCCTTCTTCCTGCGCCTTGGAGAAGGCGCCCAGGCCGGCCAGCCAGATTTGCTGGGCGGATTCCTTGACGGCACCGGACAGCTGTGGGCCGGACTTCTTGTCGGCGCTCATTTTTTGCAGTTTCTTGACCATGGTTTACTCCAGACAGTTTGTGGTTATGGAACTTCGCGGGCAGTATGCCGCACGCACGGGGAAAATATAAGCCCTCCCTGTGACGGCGTTTAGGTGTTGCGTTCTAGAACCGTGAACAGGTTCTAGGCATGCGGCTCTACGGAAAAGTACGTGCAGTCAGGCTGAGCGCGGGTTTCTGCTGAATAGAGAGTCATGCCGTTTAAGCAAGAATCACTTTTTGACTTGGCCGTTCAGCGGAGGAAACACAAATGCATTATTTCGTTACAGGGGCCACAGGCTTCATTGGCAAGCGCCTGGTAAAAAAACTTCTGGAACGAAAAGGMACGACCGTTCATTTCCTGATCCGCAAGGAAAGCGCCGGCAAAGTGGCGGCRCTGAGGGAATACTGGGGTGTACCCGCCGCCCGCGCCGTTGCCGTGCACGGCGACCTGACCAGCAAAAAGCTCGGTGTCAGCAGTGAAGACATCAAGAAACTCAAGGGGCAGGTCGGGCATTTTTACCACCTCGCTGCGGTGTATGACCTGAGCGCCGACGAGGAAAGCCAGGTGGCCGTCAACATTGACGGCACCCGCAACACGGTGGAATTTGCCAAGGCGATTGACGCCGGCCACTTTCACCATGTGAGCTCCATCGCCGCTGCCGGCCTCTATGAAGGCGTGTTCCGCGAGGACATGTTCGAGGAAGCCGAAAACTACGAACACCCGTATTTCAAGACCAAGCACGAGAGCGAAAAAATCGTGCGCACGGAATGCAAGGTGCCGTGGACGGTGTTTCGCC
>NZ_JBFUAZ010000547.1:0-2897 GCF_056406035.1 Polaromonas sp. P1_E1_2
GACATCCTGTACGGGAAACAGCGGCTTTGCCGCGATCACATCAGCCAGCTTGCCTGGCTCAGCTTGCACGGGCTTTGCGTCCAGCGCATTGCGGTGCAATGCGAAGTGCGTTGTTTTTGCAACAATGGCGCCGGCAAGAACTGCCTGGAACTGGGGTCGGGTTTGAAGCCGTTGCACAAGCGCCAGGCGTCAGTTTAAAAAACTGCGAATGGCCAGCAGGAAACAGGCTTATACGGCCAGGCGCTTGCGGCCTTTGGCGCGGCGTGCAGCAATCACTGCGCGGCCGCCACGCGTTTTCATGCGGGTCAGGAAGCCGTGCGTACGAGCGCGTTTGACTTTGGATGGTTGGTATGTGCGTTTCATGATTGAGTCCTACTAGCCGGTCAGCTACAAAGCTTTCCCCTTTGCCGTTACCTTGCCTTAGTTATAAGACACACTGCTTTGGGCGATTCGAATGATCTTGGTGGCCGTACAACACAACCATCTCTGCAAGTCTTCAAGGCAGGCAAAACCCGCCGCGAATCAGGGAAACCCATGATTATCGCAGATTTCCTAACACTGGCAACAAGTTAGCCCGCCCATTTGGGGTAAAGGCTGAGATGCGGCGAACCGGGTCGCTACATACCCCAAACCAGTGCCCAAAATAGGTTGAAACCCGGATCAATTATTTTGTGGATAACTCCTCGTCCGGACTACAATTGCCGGTGCTCAAAATTAACAATATCCACAAGCAGCTCACCGCTGCCGGGCGCCTCTTGCCAGGCCAGCAACCCAGCCAAAACCAGCCATGAGTGAGGCATCCGTCCAAAATCTGAACCAGGACTTGTGGCAGAGCTGCGTCGACCACCTGGCCCAGGAATTACCTGAACAACAGTTCAATACCTGGATCCGCCCCCTGCTTGTCGAGGTCGCTCCCGACCTCACCAAAGTCACCGTTTTAGTGGGTAACCGGTTCAAACTGGACTGGGTTCGCGCCCAGTATGCCGGCCGCATTTCGGCCCTGCTTGAGAAAATTTCCGGGCAAAGCATCCCTCTTGAGTTAGCACTTGCTCCGCGCGAAGCGCCCGCCAAGTCTTCTTCTCTGGTTCGCAGCTTTGAAGGCTCCGGCGTTCCTGAACCCGTCGGCCTGGGCGTTCCCGAAGAAGCCGCCGGCGCGCCGTTCAAGAATCGGCTCAACAGCGCGCTGACCTTCGACACCCTGATTGAAGGCACGGCCAACCGCATGGGCCGGGCCGCGGCGTTACATGTTTCCAGCAGCCTGGGCCAGCTTTACAACCCGCTTTTTATCTACGGCGGCGTAGGTTTGGGCAAGACCCATTTGATGCACGCGATCGGCAATAAATTGCTGTCGGACAACCCCGCCGCCAAAGTTCTCTACATCCATGCTGAACAATTTGTTTCAGATGTGGTTAAAGCTTACCAACGCAAGACTTTTGATGAATTCAAGGAGCGTTATCACTCCCTGGATTTGCTGCTGATTGACGACGTCCAGTTCTTCGCCAACAAGGACCGCACCCAAGAAGAGTTTTTCAACGCTTTCGAGGCCTTGCTGACCAAAAAGTCGCACATCGTGATGACCAGCGACACTTATCCCAAGGGTTTGACGGATATCCACGAACGCCTGGTCTCGCGCTTTGATTCCGGCCTCACAGTCGCCATCGAACCGCCCGAACTCGAAATGCGCGTCGCCATCCTGATCCGCAAGGCCGAAGCCGAGGGCGCCTCCATGCCCGAAGAAGTCGCCTTCTTCGTCGCCAAGAACGTCCGCTCCAACGTGCGTGAGCTCGAAGGCGCCTTGCGCAAGATCCTGGCGTACTCACGCTTCAATCTCAAGGAAATCTCCATCCAGCTGGCCCGTGAGGCCCTGCGTGACCTGCTTTCCATCCAGAACCGGCAGATCAGCGTCGAGAACATCCAGAAGACCGTCGCCGACTATTACAAGATCAAAGTGGCCGACATGTATTCCAAGAAGCGGCCTGCCAGCATTGCGCGGCCGCGGCAGATTGCCATGTACCTGGCCAAGGAACTCACGCAAAAGAGCCTCCCCGAGATCGGTGAGCTCTTTGGCGGGCGTGACCACACCACCGTGCTGCACGCCGTGCGCAAGATGTCTGCCGAGCGCCAGCAAATGACAGAGCTCAACCAGCAGCTGCATGTGCTTGAACAGACCCTGAAAGGCTGAGGAACAGCCTCGATGCATCCCATGAACCCCACGAACCCTCTAGCGTCCGGTTTTCACGGTGTTTTACAGAGCCCAACCACCCTCACAATAACTTTGGGGACAACTTTTGAACAACCCATGGCTTATCCACAGAAGCAGATGACAATCGAAAGTTGTTCATATTCAGCAGTGCAGTTCAGGGGCGTCTGAACACATGGTTAAACAAACGCCAAGTGGTTGATCAAAAAGGGGAAAATGGCACTATCCACAGATGGGCGCCACCCTTATCTACTACTACTAATTTGAATTAAAGAATTAAAGATATATACAGAGGAAGTCATGATCGTTCTGAAAGCAACCCAGGATAAAGTTTTGTCGGTACTGCAGTCGGTGGCCGGCATCGTTGAGCGCAGGCACACCTTGCCCATCCTTGCCAACGTGCTGATCCGCAAAACTGGCGCCCAGCTGCAGCTCACCACGAGCGATCTTGAAATCCAGATCCGCACCACCGCCGAGCTCGACGGCGACGCCGGCAACTTCACCACCACTGTGGGTGCCCGCAAGCTCATCGACATCCTGCGTTCCATGCCCAGCGACCAGACCGTCTCGCTCGAGTCGTCGCAGAACAAGCTGATCCTCAAGGGCGGCAAAAGCCGCTTCACGCTGCAAACCCTGCCGGCTGAAGACTTCCCCCTGGTGCAGGAAGCCGCCAATTTCGGCCCCAGCTTCTCTGTGC
>NZ_JBFUAZ010000548.1:0-2892 GCF_056406035.1 Polaromonas sp. P1_E1_2
ATATGACCCGTGCTGGCCAGCTCTTCGCGCATTTCGTGCTTTCTCCGTACCAGCGGCAGGCTATTCTGCAACTGCGCGATATTCGCCGAAATGGCCTCGCGATCCGCCGTACGCCTTGCAACGTCAGCATCCAATGCGGCCACACGTGAATCCTGCTCACTGCGCCGATTAGCCAGTACTGCCTGCTGATTGGCAAGCATCGGAGCCGGCAAATCGCGTGTTTCGGCCCAAGTGTCCTTGCCCGACAGCAAGGCATTGAGTCGCGCCACGTCCGCCTGGGTCTCCCAGAATTCGCGCTGCAACCGATCACGGTCAGCCAGGGTTGCGGTGGCGTCCAGCTCCAGGAGCAAGTCTCCAGCTTTGACGAGCTGTCCATCCTTGACCGCAATCACCTTAACCACACCGGCTTCCAACGGCTGTATGACCTTGCTCTTGCCCGACGCACTGATGCGCCCCTGTGCCGTAACCACAATATCCATCGAGACCAGGCAGGCATAAGCCAGCGTCGCAGCCGCCATGGTGCAAATGGCCAGAGTGATCATACGTGCCACTTTGGCAGGAGGCTGTTGCCGCAKCGCAATGGCTGCCGTGCTGAACATGACATGTCCAGCTGTGCTTTTGTTCTTCATGCAGCCTCCAGCACCTGATGCGCTTGATACAGCGAGGCGTAGCGACCATTGACGTTCATGAGCTCGCGATGGTTGCCAGTCTCCATAAGACGGCCTCGGTCCAGCACCAGAATCCGGTGGGCCATCCGCAAGGTGGACAAGCGGTGCGCAACAATAAATACCGTGCGGCCCTCACAAATACGAGCCATGTTGTCGTGAATAACTCGCTCGCTTTCGTAATCCAGAGCCGCAGTGGCTTCATCGAACAACAGGATTTGCGGGTTACCCACCAACGCACGCGCAATAGCGATACGCGAGCGCTGACCACCCGAGATCTTGCTTCCTCGCTCGCCGATCACCGTGTCATAGCCCTCGGGCAGCTGCAGAATGAATTCATGCGCGCCGGCCAGTCGGGCGCTTTCCATCACAGCGTCCATGGCAATAGCCGGATTACCTAGCGCAATGTTTTCGCGCACGGAACGATTGAACAAGGCCGTATCCTGCCCGACTACGCCGATCTGCCGACGTAGCCAGGCGGTGTCCACTACGCTTAGATCCATGCCATCAAGCAAGACCCGGCCCTTCTCGGGGAGATATAGGCGCTGCACTAACCGCATGAAGGTGGTCTTGCCCGCGCCAGAAATGCCCGTAATTCCAACGATCTCACCAGGACGGATATCCACGCTCACGTCGCCCAGCACCTCCGGAGCATTTTGGGTATAGCGAAACGAAACATTTTCGAATGTCACCCTACCCTCCAATGCTGGCGGAGTACTACGGCCTGGCTGAAACACGGGTTCGGGGGTGGCATTCATGATGTCGGCCAGGCGCTTGATACTGACCTTCATTTGGGTAAAGTCCTGCCACAATGAAGCGAGCTTCAGGATGGGCGCATTGACACGGCCCGACAACATATTGAAAGCGATCAGGCCACCCACCGTCATGTCACCGTCAATCACCAGCCTGGCACCAAAGTACAACAGCACTACCGTCAATACTTTGCTGGCCAGGCCGATAAACTGGTTGGTGGCATTGCCCAAATGGCCCGCTTCAAAAGCGGCCGTCACATAGTCACACAGTCGCCGCTCCCAATCCCGCTGCCATGCACCTTCCACGGCATGGCTCTTGAGTGTTTCCATGGAAGTGACGGTTTCCACAAGAAATGTCTGATTTTCGGCACCCAGCGCGAACTTGTCTTCCAGCTTCTTGCGCATAAGCGGCGTGATCAGCCAAGACGCGACAAAAAACACCGGCAAAGAGCAAATCACGATCAGAGTGAGCGCCACACTGTAATAAAACATGACGCCCAAGAACACCATCGCAAAGAACAGGTCCAGCCAACTGGTCAACGCGCTGCCTGTCATGAAATTGCGCGCGTTCTCCAGTTCCCGCACCCTTGCCACTGTATCGCCGCTACGACGTGACTCGAAATAAGACAGCGGCAGATGCAGCAGGTGACGAAATAGCTTGGCTCCCAGTTCCACATCAACTCGGTTCGTTGTATGGGTAAAGAGGTAATGCCGCATGGCACTGAGCACCACCTCGAAGAGCCCCACCCCCAACAGGGCAACCACCATTACATCCAGCGTGGTCATCGAACGATGCGTAAGCACCTTATCAATCACCACCTGGAATATCAAGGGGGTGAGGAGTGCGAATATCTGGATAAAGAAAGATGCAAGCAAAACCTCGCCGAGCACCTGCTTGTACTGACTCAGCGATGTCCAGAACCAGCCGACTCCAAAACCCAAGCCGGCACCATGACTGCCAGGCACCATTCCCGCTGCCTGTGAACGCGCCGTGATCCATTCAATCTGAGCAGCCTTTGCGGCCTGTTGAGTCATCCGCTGGCCAAACTCGATCCATGTCAACTTTTGTGGCTGCGCAGCACCGCTGGCTTGAACCACCACGTTATGCGCATCGGCATGGCCTATCAGCAGCCAACCTCCATCAATATCATGCGTCAGCGCGGGAAGCGGGCCGCGAACCAACTTGCCGATGGAGGTTCGGTGATGGATGACCTCCAGTGACAAGCCTTGCAAGGCTTGAACCAATGCAGCACTATCCGGACCGTCCACGGGCCAAGCATGATGTTGCGCCAGCCGCGCTACATCGGCGTTAACACCTACAAGGTGCAAGAACGATGCAATCAGGTTATGCAACGCCTTCGTCGTATCTTGCGATTTTGTGAAATCTACGGAGTCCACCTGGGCCGACTCTGCCGGGTTGGAGACGATGGTGTAAGTGTTGGGTGTCACGCAGTGTTTCGAGAAAGGAGGAAGAC